>NZ_JBFAMX010000090.1:0-27946 GCF_040659615.1 Nonomuraea sp. NPDC049784 | reverse complement strand
TAGTTGAACACTGTCGCTATCAGCTTCCGCATGATCAGATCTCCGTGGTCTCGGGTCGTCTGGGGACCGTGCTTGCTAGGGGGACGTGCGTGTCCCGGGCCGCAGCGCTCGCGTGGCCGCGGCGTCTGTGGCCTGTCGCTAGTGCTTTAGACGCCACTGCCGCCCGGAAGTCATCGGTGCCCGGTCAACTGGCCGGTTGCGCGGTTAGGTACCGGGGTGTCTACTCGCCGCTGTCGATCGCGGCGATGCCGCCAGTGTCGCTGGTTGGTTTGAGTTGGGCCATCGAGCCCTCGGACGGGGAGCGGCGTTCGCCTGATTGCCACTCGTCGTGCATGTCGCCACATCCTGAGCGACCGCCCACGGCTCGCGCTGTAGATCGATGGACGGGAAGCCACTCTCCGCCAGCACCTCGCGGTCCAGCGGCTCAACTTCCTTCATAGGCCCGATGGACATCGCGTAGCCCGCGAGCTCCCAGACCGCAGGGGTATCCAGACCGGCTTCGATGAGCTCACAGGCCAGCCATCCAGCATCCGTCACGCTCCCCAAGAGCCGTCCCCAAAGGAGATCACCTCTGAGGTCGGCCAGACGTTCTCTGAGCTCAGCCGGGAGATCCACCGAGCCAGTATTCCGCGATCGATCATTCATGAGGCCAGCGCGCCCTCTATCCGCTGATTGGCCACCTCACGTACTTGGTGTAGACCCGGAGCATGACGTCTACCCCGTGACCGGCCCGCTCCGCCGCTTCTGGTGTGTGGACCCCGGCGTTCAGCCAAAGTGAGACGGCCGCGTGCCGCAGGTCGTACGGTCGGCCTGCCAGGGGGGAGGCGGCCTGGTCGGGGGTGAGGGCGTGGGTTCGGGCCTGTTTCCGGATCTTGGCGTAGGCCGAGCCGGAGATCACGCCGTCTGTCCTGGTCCGGAAGAGCCGGCCGTCCTTGGCTGTGCCGTGCGTGTGGAGGTGCGCCCGGAGGGTGGCCACCAGTTCGGGCGGGATCGGCGCCGGCCGTGTGGTCTTCGCGTCCCGGTGCTTCAGACCGCGCTCGTCATGGGCCTTGCCGGAGTCGGTGAATCGCTTGTTGCTCTGGGGTGCGGTCTTCTCCAGAGTGAGCAGGCCCCACCCGGATGCGGGAAGGCGGCAGTCCTTCTCCCGGAGCCCGGCCGCCTCAGCTGGCCGCAGACCACCGAAGTCCTGAAGGTAAAGGACATACAGCGTTTTTAAGTAAATATAGATACAAAAGGAGCCTTACTAGGAGGTTCCATGACTATCCGCACTCAACTGCCGCTGGAGCAGCCCAGCCCGTTGCAACTGGCCCCTGTGCTGCTCGCGCTGCAGACGCAAGGACCGATCCACCCCATCCGTACCGCGGTCGGAGATCCAGCCTGGCTGGTGACCGGCTACGAAGAGGTCCGCCGGCTGCTGGATGACGACCGGCTCGGCCGGGCGCACCCCGCGCCGGACAACGCCGCACGCACCGGAGAGTCGGTGTTGTTCGGCGGGCCGATTGGCGACTTCGACACCGAGCAACTCGACCATCGGCGGATGCGCGCCCTGCTTCAGCCGCACTTCTCCCCCAAACGGATGCGGGCGCTGCGCCCTCGTGTCGAAGCGCTGACCAGCGACCTGCTGGACGAACTCGCCAGGCGGGGGCCGCAGGCCGACTTGCACGCGCGTCTGGCGTTGCCGCTGCCGATCGCGGTGATCTGTGAACTGCTCGGCGTGCCCTACGCCGACCGCGCGCAGTTCCACGCCTGGACGCAGGCTGCTGCGGATGTCACCGACAAGACCCGCTCAGAGCAGGGGCTGACCGAGCTGTTCACCTACGGCCGGCAGTTGGTGGCCCGCAAACGGCGCGAGGGCCACCTCGGCGGTGACAGCGAGGACGCAGATGTGATCACACGCCTGGCGTTGACCGAAGGGGTCAGCGACGACGAGGCCGCCATCTTGGGCATGCTCCTACTATTCGCCGGGCACGAGACCACGGTCGTTGCGATCGGCATGGGTGCGTTGTGGCTGCTGGCCCACCCCGACCAGTGGCAGGCGCTGCTCGGCGACCCCTCCCGTGTCAACGCAGCCGTGGAGGAGATCCTGCGGGCGTCCGGCGTGGGCGGGCACGGCATCCTCCGCTACGCCCGCGTCGATCTGGACGTCGCGCACGTGCGGGTGCGCGCCGGCGATTTGGTGCTGCTGGACCTGAGCGCGGGCAATCACGATGGCGAGGTCTTCGCCGAGCCGGACCGATTCGACATCAACAGGCAGGCGGGAGCCCACCTCACCTTCGGGTATGGCGCTCGCTACTGCCTCGGCGCCCCGCTGGCGCGGATCGAGTTGCAGGCCGTGTTCTCCCAGCTGATATCGCGCTTCCCCACGATGCGGCTGGCCAGAGACGTGCAGGAGTTGACGGTCAACAGTCACCTACTCACCGGCGGCCTGGCCGAACTTCCCGTCACCTGGTGACATCGGGTCCTGCTCGCTAGTCCGAAAATCGAGCCGTTTGCGGGCCGGAGGCAGCGAACCTCGGCCGGTAGGACCGGTCGGGGTGAGCCTGCGGTGGTGGTCAGGCTGCGGGTCGAAGGTGACGTGTACTTCACCAAGGTCCGCGCGCACTTCGGTTTGCCTGACCCACTCGAGGAACTGTGGGGACGGGACCGCACTCGAAGCGCGATCAGATAGAGCAGGCGAACAAGCACAAGACGTGATCTTGTCTTGTCTGCGGGAAACGGATCCCGTCAAAGCCCGGTCAGAGCCATCGTGGCTGTGTTTTGACGCGGTACAGGGCTCTGCGAAGCGATTAAGTTTACCGGGAAGCTCGAGTTCGTGAAGAGCTAAGCGGATGCAGCTGGCGAGGTATGCGACATGATCGCCAACATCGAGACCTGGGCCAACAAATTGGAGGCGAGCAGCTTCAATGACCGGCTGGATGCATTCGTAAAAGCGAATCCCGGTCGCTGGATGGTAATCACACCAGGCGCATATGGGGTCGCATGGAACAACGATATACGAGACTCCATACTACATCCGCCTTCCCGGTACCGAATTGCCGCGCTAGCACGAGATTCGGCCTGGCAATGGTAGTCATGTGGAATGGGTTGGGCAAGACTTGCTGCCTCGAAAATTGGCAGATAGGATCACCTCTCGGCGCATTGCGGTGGAGCGCGGAAATATGTGCGGGAGGTGTCATGCGAAAGCCTGATGCTGACGAGGAACTTCCTTCCACGACAAAGGTAAGCTACGGGCGTTGGAGACGCTTGGGTCCCATGCTCGTTGCTGGAGTGGTACTTCTTGCTTTGTTGATTGGGATAGGGGTGCCTATCAGCCTGCGAGCTCATACTGTGTCCGAGGCTCGGGCAATCGCCCTTGACGGCATCAAGCAGCGCGGGTCGGACTGGTATGCCGCGGACCTGCTGGGCTATGTCGCCGTACTGAGTCACTCGGATAGTTACACCAGATCCGCGCTGGCTGAAACCCTCACCGAGGAGCGCCGAGGTTTCCTTCCGGGGACGGCAACCGTTATCGATGTCGCGATGAGTTCCGATGGAAGGTTGGCACTTGTCTCCGATGCGCAGGAAGGTTCCGGTCTCTGGGGCCTCGAAAGGAATCCCGAAGCAGACAGGGAGAACCTCACGGGGAGCAGATCGACGATCCTTGATCGTGGATATGGGCCAGTAGCTTTGTCCTCCGACGGGCGAATTGCAGTAATCGGGGATGAGACAAGTGGCGACATCAAGATGTGGGACCTGAGTGAGGACGACAATCCCCGTAGAACCGTTGTCCGTACTGGGAACTATACGGGGCGTCTTCTCGATATCTCTCTGAGTGCCGATGGCATGACGCTGTTCGCCGGCTTTGAGAGCGGCTCGGTTGAAATCTGGAGCTTGGGAGCTGGGCAGAAGCCTCGGCTACTGACTCGCGTGCGTGAGCATACCTCTGGCGTGAGCGTGGTGTCGGCGTCAGCGGACGGAAGAAAGCTGCTCACAATTAGCGAGGATTCGGCTATCGTTTGGTCGCTCAATGGTCCGCTCCACCCTGCTCTGAGTTCACGAGTCAAGAGTGCGGAGCAGAGGCCCGCTGTGAGCGGATGGGGCGGCGGCGTGATGAGCGCCGACGGCCGGAGGGCGATAATTGGCCGGACTGTTTGGGATGTGACCGACCCGGCGCGACCGACCCGAGTGGGAAGCCTGCCGAGTCCGGCAGAAGGGGGAGCGCCGCTGGCCGTCGCCGGCGACGGAAGTATCGTGGCCACGGTTGAGAACGAACCGGGTGGGGTGTCGAGCCTTGACCCGGTGGTCATATGGGGGCTGAAGGATCCGTCGCACCCAATCCTGCTGGCCACGTTAAGAGTTCCTGAGTCTCAAAGCCGGCAGCTGGCCATGAACGAGGGTGGGACCGTGATTGCCGTAGGAACAAGGGTTGGCGGGGCTTATTCATGGCTGCTGCCCAAGCTGCGTGCCAACTTTATAAGAGATGCCTGCGTCGCTTCCCAGCCTCTTCGGCCTCCTCCCGGATTCTGGGAAAGAATTAGTGAGATCCAACCGCCCGATGTGCTGAACGAAGAGCCGTTTAATATATGCTCTCGACTCTAGGAGCGTCCTGAAGATCTTGATGGGCTTTCCAGGCAGGGATTCGGAATTCAGCCTCGGGTCATGGGGCCGTCGGAGGGTTCCGGCCGGGCCCTGAAGTATGGGTCGTGTGCCGGGAGCGTGTTCGCGTTCCTGGCCGAATACCGGCGAGCGTTGCGGACATGTACGCGCCGGTAAACGGCCGTTCGTCGGTGCCGCCCTGCTGGCCACAGTGGTGCTCCTGCAGGCCTTGCACGGACTGTCGGATGAGGAGGCGGTAGCGGCGCTCCGGGGTTCGATCTGCGCTGGAAGGCCGCCTGCGGGCTCGGCCTGTATGACCAGGGGTTCGATGCGTCGCTGCTGACGTATTTCGGCTCTGGCGCACTCTCGCTGATCGGTTACTTAAGGTGATGCTGAGCGTGGGCGGGATGTCAGTGGCCTTGGACGTCGAAAACGGTCCTGGAGAAGTCGCGGGCGGCGAGGTGGTCGCGGCGTATCCCCCAGATGGTCTCCCGAGTCCATTCGGTCTTGTGGCCGAAGCCGCGGCTGTTGTCGATGAGGCGGAGCCAGTGGGGCCGTACTTCCCAGTAGTCGGCGGCGGACAGCGCCTGGGCCAGGTGTGGGGTGTCGGCGACAAACGGGAAGCGGGCGGCGTAAACAGTGCGGGCCTCATCGCGTGCCGTTCCCTCCAGGCGGTGGCAGGTGCCCTGCCCCTGGATGCCGGTGATGGCATCCCAGGTCTGTTCGTCCTTCTGCGCCGTGAATGCGCATCGGGCCGAAGGTTGCCTGGAGAGCAGTGCTTGACCGTGCCGAGTGCTTATGGAGCTGAGGAACACGAGGGTGGTATCGAGGGAGAGGGCGTAGAAGACGGCGCATACCTGGGGAATTCGTGGACGGGGGCGTGACGTTCGCGGGTCCGGACCGTGGTATGTGGCTCGGGCCGCGATGCGTGTTCCTGCGCTGCTTGCCGGTCTGGGTGTAGTCCTTGCTGCAACCGTGGTCTTCCCCATCGAGTTCCACCATCCGCGCGGCTTCAGAGCCAAGCTAAGTAGGCCGGCAAGCCGCAGGTCCTGCGACCATGGTGATCCTGATTCTTGGCAGCGTGGTGCGCTTGTCGTGACGAACCTGGGGTTTCGACTGTGGCGGGTTAAGATCGGTTGGTGACGGTTCATGACCGAAGCGCCTTCATCATCGGAGGCACGGGGCAGATCGGCCGGGCCACAGCCGCCCGGCTCGCCGTGGCGGGGTACGCGGTGACCCTTGGGCACCGCCGGCTCCGTCCGGACGCTGCGGAGCCGGACGGGGTGGCGTCGGTCCAGGTCGACCGGACCGACACCGAGGCGCTGCTCAATGCCCTCGACGGCCACGATCTGGTCGTGGACACGGTCGCATTCACCCCACACCACGGTGCACAGCTCGCCCAGTTGGCTGGCTGCGTCGGCTCGCTGGTGGTCATCTCGACGGGAGCGGTCTACAAGGCTCCCGGCCTGCCGGTGCCGATCCCGGAGATGTGGCCGACGGTCGAGCGTGACACCCACGACTATCCGGCGGGGAAGGCGGCGCTGGAGCGCTGCCTGCTGGCGACGCCCGGCCTGCCGGTCAGCATTCTCCGGACGGGCGTGCTGCACGGCCCGTACGGCAAATCGCTGGATCACTGGTCGTTCATCAAGCGGGCGCTGGACAAGCGGCCGTACGTCGTACTCGCCCAGGACGGGCGGAGCCGGTTCCCCACCTCGGCGGTCGCGAACGTCGCCGAGCTGATATATCTGTGCGCGCAGCACCCGGCGGCCCGGGTCCTCAACATCGCCGATGACCCGCTGACCGTCGCCGAGATCGGCGCCAGGATCTTCGCTGTCATGGGCCACGAGGCAGAGATCGTCACTTTCGCGGGCCCGTCGCGTCCGGACGGCCTGGGTTTCAATCCGTGGAATGTGCCGGAACCGATCGTGTTCAGTATGGACAGAGCCCATGCTGAGCTCGGATACCGCCATGCCGTCTCCTACGACGACGCGCTGCGCCAGGACATCGAATGGGCCGTCGCCGCCGTATCCGAGGCCGAGGCGGGCGGCGGAGGCTGGCATGATGTCTTCCCTGATCTGATCGTTCGCCACGGCCCCGACGTCTGGTTCCCCTATGCGGCCGAGGACGCCTATGTCGCCGGCTCGTAGGCGGCACTACCAGGCAACAGGCATCGCGTGTAGCCCGAAGAACGGGGCATCGTTGGCGAAGGGCAACTCCTCCAACCGGATCGCCAGGTGCAGCGTCGGTATCCGGGTCAGCAGCGTGCCGTAGGCGATCTGCAGCTCGGCGCGGGCGAGGTTGCGGCCGATGCACTGGTGTACCCCGTAGCCGAAGGCGACGTGGTGGTGGGCGGACCGGCGGATGTCGAACTCGTCGGGGTTCTCGAACGCCCGCGCATCACGGTTGGCGGATGCGGCCAGCACCGTCAGGCGATCACCGGCGCGGATCCGCGCAGAGCCGATATCCATGTCGTCGGTCGCAATCCGGTCGAAGCTGACCCAGTCCTGCACCGAGTGGAAGCGCAGCAGCTCCTCGATCGCACCCGGCAGCAGGCTCGAGTCGGCGCGCAACGCGGCAAGCTGCGCTGGGTGCTGCAGCAGCGTGAGTACGCCCAGGGAGATCGTATTCGCCGGCGAGTCGTAACCCGCGAGCAGCAGGAGAAAACCGATGTTGATCAGCTCGTCCGTGGTCAGCTCACCGGTGGGCAGGTGTCTGGCGGCCAGCCGCCGAATCATTCCCTTGTGCGGTTCACGCTCTGCGCTGCGGATAAGTTCGCGTAAATAGCCGCGAACGTCCCTGGACGCCTGGGCCGCCACGCTCGGATCCATGCTCGTTACTGACAGCATCCGCAGCCGTGACTCGAAGAACTCGTGGTCGCCGGCCGGGATGCCGAACAACTCGCAGAGGACTCGCGACGGAACCCGGCGCGCGTACAAACCGACGAGGTCGGCGGGCGCCCCGGCCTCCAGTAACTCGTCGATCGCTGTGTCGGCGATTCGCTGGAGGGCCGGCCGCATGGCGTCCATCGGACGGGCGCCGAGCTCTGAGATCAGCAACCGCCGGAACCGGCTATGTTCCGGTGGATCCATATCGACGAAGAAGCCGTCGTCGGGGCGATCGTCGTCGGGTCCGCGAGGCCGTTCAGGGCGTCCAGTGTTCGAGCTGATCCTCGGGTCACTGAGGATCTGCCGCGCCTCGGCGTAGCGGGTGACCGCCCAGACCGGTGCGCCGTTGGGCAGGGTGGCTCGGACGACCGGCGCGGTGGCACGCATCCGCTGATATTCGTCCGGCGGTGCGAACGGGCAGGTCCGCTCCATTGGGAAAGTCGGCGTCGCGGTTATGTCGTGCTCGAATGTAGTCATTGCGCCTTCCCGTTTGAGCCGGACACCACCCCGGCGATGTAATCGGCAACGGCGGCGATGGTCGGCTGCGCCCATAGCAGCGTCGTCGGTAGCGAGCACCGAAATCGTTGCTCCAGCCGCCGCCGGACGACCACGGTAAGCACCGAGTCCAGTCCCTGCTCGATCAGCGGTCGGTGTGGTGACAGGTCGGCGGGGGCGAGCCGCATCTCCTTGGCGATCTGCGCGCCGACCTCCTCGATCAGGAATGTGCGCAGTTTCTCTGGCTCCAGGTCGGCGAACGATTCAGTGGGTCGCTCGCTTTTGGCGCCGTTCTCTCCAGGGGCCGGCGTGTCGATCACCGGATACCGCAGCCCCGACAGCCAGCCGACGACAGCGCCGGTGTCGTCGATGATCCGTACCTGCACCGTGTCCGTGTGCTCGTGGTCGAGCAACACGTCGATGTTCACCGTGCCCGTCGGTTTTCCCAACGTGACCAGCCGATCGATATGCGTCACCATGCGCAGCAACGGGTCCCCGGGGAACACGCTCGGTGCCACCGACATGGCCGCGTCCAGGATGGGCGCCCAGGGTGAGGCGCTGGACGGTGCTGGGCCGCACCGCACGCGGGCGCGCAGCGCGCCGTACCCGCGCTGCAGTTCCTCAACGCTCCAGTCGAACCCGGTGTCCGGTACGCCGACAGCAGCCAACCGACGGGTGACCAAGCCGGGTTCCGTTGATGTGAGCGGCTGCGACCGCGGTGCCGGCGGCTGCCCCGGCGCGGCGGGGATCCTGGCCGTGGCGATCATCTGCCAGGCGCCGTCCGGTTCGCCGGCGATACGGGCGGCCAGTCGCAGCTCGGTGTTCTGCCGCACTATCTGGACCTCGCGGCGATCGGCGGTCAGCAGCGGAGCCGACATCGTCACTTCGCCGAGCGCTTGACCGCCGGCGGCGGCGAAGAACGTCGCTGCGAGAACCGCGGCCGGTACGATCTCCACGCCCTCGATAGCATGGCTGCCGGGATAGGGCCGGGTCTGGTCATCCAGGACGGTCCGCCACAACTGGACGTCCGTCCCGACAAGATCGACATGGTCGCCCAGCAGCGTGTGACTGTCCGGATCGTGGCCGCGGCCGCCGGTGTCGGGGGGCGACGGTGTGCGCCAATGCCTGCGACGCTGCCAGGGATACGCCGGGAGCACGACCGGCCCACCAGCGGGTTGTAGCCGGTGCCAGTCCACGTCGAGACCGACGCAATGCGCCGCGGCCACGGCGTTGAGCATGGCTGCCTGGGTGGGCAGGTTTCGGCGCAGCGACGCGCCCACGAAGACGTCCTCGTGCCCGCCTTCGTTCAGCGTCTCCAGCACCGAGTGCGTGACGATCGGGTGTGCGGAGATCTCGATGAACGCGCGGTATCCGTCGGCTGCGGCCGCGGTGACCGCGTCGGTCAGGCGCACCGGCCGGCGCAGGTTGGCCGCCCAGTACGCACCGTCGAAGCCCGGGTTCGCGCGCGGATCGTCCAGCGCCGTCGAGTAGACGCGGATGCCGGGGACGCCGGCCGTGAGGTCGGCCGCGGCCGCGGTCAGGTCCGTCATGAGCGGATCCATCTGCGGTCCGTGGAAGGCCACGTCGGAGGCGACCCGGCGGGCCGGAATCCCCTCCTCGAGCCAAGCCGGCAGTACTTCGGCCACGGCGTCCGGGTCGCCTGAGACGACCGTGGAGCCAGGTGATGATGCGATCGCGGCGACCACGCCGGGATGATCCGCCAATCGCCGCATTGTCTCGGCGAACGGAAGCTGCACCATAGCCATCGCGCCCCGGCCCGCGACCCGGCGTAGCAGGCGGGATCGCCGGCAGATCAGCCGGGCGCCGTCCAGGCGGCTCAGGGCTCCGGCCGTCACCGCGGCGGCGATCTCGCCGACCGAATGGCCGATCACAGCATGCGGGCGCACCCCGTACTCCCGCCACAGCTCGACCAGGCCGAGCTGCATCGCGAAGATCATGGTTTGGATGTGGTCGACCTCGGTGAGCTCTCCCACGCTGAGCGTCTTCCGCGGTGAGAACCCGATCTCATCGGCGAATACCGGCTCGAGTTCGTCGATTACGTCGGCGAATGCCGGCTCGGCGGTCAGCAGTTCCCGGCCCATGCCTGCCCACTGCGAGCCGTGTCCAGAGAACACGAACACCGGCCCGGGACCGCGCTCACTGAGTAGTCGCCCCGTGGTCACCGCGTCGTTCGGGGTACCGGCCTCCAGGTTACGCAGTCCGGCGGTCAATGCGGCCTCGTCCTCCGCGGTTACCACCGCCCTGTGCGACAGGTGAGTCCGGCGCAGTGCGAGTGTGTGCCCGAGGCTCGACAGCGGCACCTTGCCGACGACGTCGGCAAGGTTGCCCGCGGCCTGCCGCAATGCGGACCGCGACCCGGCGGACATCGGAAACAAGCGCCCAGCGGGTTCCTCGGTGGGCGCCGGTACCGCAGGCCCCTGTTCGAGGATCACATGGGCGATGGTCCCGCCGTAGCCGAAGGCGGAGACCGCGGCACGGCGCGGGTACGCGGAGTCGGGCCAAGGTGTCGGCTCGTCGACCACGCGCAGCCCGGTGCCGATCCAGTCGACGGCCGAGGTGGGGGTGTCGATCCGGCTCGGCGGGAGCTCGCCGCGGTCGAGCGCCAGGACGGCCTTGACCAGGCCGGCGATGCCGGCGGCGCCCTCAAGGTGTCCGATGTTGGACTTGGCCGAGCCGATCAGACACGGCCGCTCCGCCTGCCTGCCGGCCCCGTACACGGCACCCAGCGCGGCGGCCTCGAGAGGGTCGCCGACCGCGGTACCAGTGCCATGCGCCTCGACGTAGCCGACCGTACAAGGATCGACGCCGGCCTGTCGCAGCGCGCGGCGCATGACATGCTCCTGCGCCTGGCCGCACGGCGCCATGATGCCGACGGTGCGGCCATCCTGATTGACCGCGCTGCCGAGGATGGTCGCGAGCACTTGGTCCCCGTCCCGTACGGCGTCGCGGAGCCGCTTGAGCACCACGACTGCTGCGCCCTCGCCCCGCCCGTAGCCGTCGGCGGCGGCGTCGAACGACTTGCTCCGCCCGTCCGGCGCGAGGGTGCCCGCGGCGTCCAAGGTCAGCGTCTCGCCGGGAGACAGGATGAGATTGACCCCGCCGGCCAGCGCCACGTCGGTCTCCCCTGCCCGCAGGGCCTGCACGGCCAGGTGGACGGCGACCAAAGACGCCGAGCACGCCGTGTCCACCGCCAAGCTCGGGCCACGCAGGTCCAGCGCGTACGACACCCGATTGGCCACTGCGCAGGTGGCGGCGCCGATCCCGGTCCACGCCTCGATGTCAGGCAGATCCTCCAGCAGCCGGTGCCCGTAGTCACCTGTGCAAACGCCCATGTACACGCCCGCGTCCGTGCCGGCCAGCGCGTCCGGCGACACTCCGGCGTGCTCCAGCGCCTCCCACGCGGTCTCCATCACCAGGCGCTGCTGCGGATCCATCAGCTCCGCCTCGCGCGGCGAGAGCCCGAAGAACTCCGCATCGAAGTCCGCCACCTCGCTCAGAAAGTGGCCGTGCGACACCGTGCGGCGGACCGCCGCCATGTAGGACGGGCCACGGTCGGCATAGGCCCGCCAGCGCCCGGCAGGTGCCGGTCCGCTCGTGTCTCGTCCTTGGCGCAGCAGGTTCCAGTACTCGTCCGCCGAGTCGGCGCCGCCGGGCAGCCGGCAGCCAATCCCGATCACTGCGATCGCTTCAGACGGTCGGTCCATCACGCATCCCCTCCCCGCCTCCGCGACCACGCGGGCGACTCGAGAATTTCCACGACGGCGGCCGAGATGGTCACGCCGGGGCCGTAGGCGAACATCAGTAGATGGTCGCCGGGCCCCAGGTCACCACCGCGGACCAAGTGCTCCAGGGCGAGAACTTGGTCGCTGGCTCCGCAGTGGCCGATGGTCCGGCCGAACTCCCAAGCCGAGCGGGACGCCGGGATGCCCAGCCGGTGCTCACAAATTTGATCGGCGATCTCTTGGGAGGTGTTCATGCAGGTCATCCGGGTCACGTCCGCCGCCTTTATTCCGGCCTCTGACAGGGCGCGGTCGATCACCTCGACCATCCGTTCGTCCAGCGTCACCAGCACCATGGTCCCTTCGCCTCCGGCGACCGCGCGGCGCCGGAACGTGTCGTTGTGCGCGGCGAAGTCCACCGCGCGGCCCTCGGTGACGCCAGGCGGGAACAGCGGCTCGGCACACCGGTGCATCTCCTCGGCTTGCGACACCGACACCGAGCTCACCGAAGCCAGCCGGGCGAATCCCGGCTCGGTGTCGAGCACAACGGCGCTGGCCGCGTCGCCGGCGACGGCCCCAGGCAGCATCCGCCAGCGGTTGGCCAGGGGAGTGCCATAGTTGTCGGCGGCGACCAGCAGAGCCGCCTGGCGTCCGGGTTCGGCCCGCAGGTAGCTCGCGGCCAGTTCCAAGGCTGCGAACATGCCGTTGCAGCCCTGCTTGAGCTGGGTCGACAGGACGCCGTCGCCGACCAGATGGCGCTGCACGTAGGCCTGCGGTGGCCATCCCTCCGGACCCTGATGCCAGGTAGAGGTGTACAGGAGGAGGTCCAGATCGGTAGGAGAGCGGCCGCTGCGGGCCACCGCGGTGCGTGCCGCCCGCAACGCCATCTCCGGTGCCGGGATGTCACCGGCCACTGCGACGGAGGCGAGCCCGTGCAACTCGACCTCCTCGGCCGGGTACCAGCCCGCCGCCACTGCGTGGTCCACGTCCACTGTGTCGGGCAGGTACGAACCGATGCCGCTGATGTACATGTCCGCCGTCTCCATGTCGCCTCCTGGCTCGCTCGAACAGATCAGTCCGGCCCTCCGGAGGCGTACTCCGGCGGGATGTCCAGGATCCGCAGTACGGCGCAGGCCAGGGTGGTGCCGGCGCCGAACCCGACGAGCAGCATGTGGTCGCCAGGGGCCAGTGCTCCGGAGGCAAGCAGGTGGTCAAGAGCGACGAACTGGTCGCTGACTCCAAGGTGTCCGATGCGGGCGCCGTACTCCCAGGTGGTGTCGGCCAGGGTCACCCCGAACCAGTTGACACCGCGGTGCTCCACGTCGTCCCGGCGAACATGGGGGAAGGCCACCCGCGCCACGTCGTCGAGCGTGATCTCCGCCTCTTTGAGCGTGCGGTCGACCAGCTCCATCATTGTCGTCTCGATCGCCAGCATCACCCGGGCGCCGTCACCGTTCAGCAGGCGCTTGCGGAACTCTAGGTTGCGCGCGGCGAAGTCCAGTGGCCGGCCCACGGTCGCGTCCGGAGGGAACATCGGTACGCCGCCGTCATTGACGGCCTCGGCCTCCGGTAGCACGGTCACGTTGACCGACCGCAGCTCGGCGAATCCGGTGTCCGTGGTGACAAGCAGCGCGCACCCGGCGTCGCCCATCACGGTGCCCTCGATCATCCGCCACCGGTCGACCAGCGGGGTGCCGTGGTTGTCGGCGCCGACCAGCAGTGCGGTGCCGCCCGGCCGCAGGTATCCGGCAGTGAGCTGCAGCGCGTTGAACAGGCCGCAGCATCCTTGCCGCAGCTCGATCGCCGGGACGTCCCCGCCGACCAGATGCTGCTGCAAGTAATACTGCGGCGCCCAGCCCTCCGGGCCTTGGTGCCAGACGTCGCAGTACAGCATGAGGTCCAGGCCGTGCGGCGACAGTCCGCCGGAGCGCTCGAACGCATGCCGGGCGGCGCGGAGGCCCAGCTCCGGGGCTGGTATGTCACCGGCCACCGCTGCGCCGGCCAGGCGGAAGTGCTCCACCTCGTCGGCCGGATACCGGCCCTCGGCGACGGCCGTCTCGATAGTGACCACTGGTGGCAGATGGACGCCGATACTGCGCAAGTACGTGCCGGAAGTCCGCATCTAACCCTTTCTTCAGCGTGGACGCGCCGCGGTGCCGGGCGCTTCACTGGGTGTGCGATGCCGCAACGGGATTGCCCGGCCCGTCGCGGAGCAACAGCATCGGGTCGTTCAGCTCGTACAGCCCACACATCGGTGGGCAGGCCTCGTAGCCGAGGAGCCGTTGGATGTCCTCGGGGTAGCTGCGGACCACGTCCAGGGGTATGGACAGGTACTGGTTCTCCTCCTGGCGGAGGTTGCCGAGGTCGTAGGCGTACGACAGGCCGGTGCGGGGCTCACCCGAGGCGTTGGCGCCGGCCCCGTGGTACGTGCTGCCGAGCCACAGCAGCGCGGAGCCGGCTCGCATCTCGGCGGGCACCGCCTCATCGTCGCGTGGCCCTCGCTCGTCGTCCCATCTGTGGCTTCCCGGAATCACCCGGGTGGCGCCGTTGCGTGCGGTGAACTCGCTCGCGGCGACCATGACCTGGACCCGGCTCTCCGGGCCCGGGTGGGTACGGAGGTGAGCCGTGTCGTCCCGGTGCAGGCCCTGGATCGGCACACCGGGCTGGATCTGGATCGCCCGCGAAATGCCGAGCTGGATCGTCGGAACGAACTCAATGCGCTGCTCACCGAGCCAAGCTCGCACCGGCCGCTGCAAGAAGTGCCGCGCGCTGCCGAGGAAGTGCGGCTCTCGCATGATCGTGGCCGACCGCGCGGTCCGGCGAACCAAGCCCGGCAGGATTCGGGTCTTCTCACCCACCAGGCGCCCGTCGCCGTCCGCCTGGCGTTCCAGGGCCGGGCCCAAGTCTTCCCACAGACCGTTGAGTGTGTCGGAATCGATGAAATCCTCGATGATCACTGCTCCGGCTGCTTCGACCGCTTCGATCGCTTCTTCGACCGCGGCCGAGGCGGGCAGGATGGTCAGGGTCGTCGGCTTGGAATCGGTCATCCCGGCCTCCGAGAGGGCTGTGTCTTGTGATGTGGTCTGTCCGGGGTGGTCAGGTGACTCGGGCGGGGTGACCGAACCACCGCGCGAGAGCACCGGGCAGCGACGCCTCCGCGGCGGGTGTGCTCCAGGCGACGAAGCCGTCCGGACGAATCAGCAGGGCGTCCGCCGGAGCCTCGGCGCATTCGGCGGTCACTACGTCGACCCGGTCGGACCACGGCTCGGCGAGCGCACGTAGTCCGGGATCGGCACCGAGGTCGAGCAGCAGCGGCCGCCCGGTACGCTGCAGTTCGGCGAGCCGTACCGTGCCGTTGGCGCCTTTCAGTCGCAGGTCGGGGCAGTAGCGCCCGACCAGCGGACCGGTCAGCGACGGGTCGCCCATGTCGTACCTGATGTGCAGGTCGTCGACCAGGGCGGTCAGGTGCCGGTTCGTGTCGTCGTGGAGCAGCAGGTGGGTGAGCAGACGGCGCAATGCGTCGACGTGCGGGCCGGGGCGCATCAACGCGATGGAGGCACGCTGAACCTCCAGTGTCTGCGCGCCGACCGGATGTCGTTCCGATGTATAGGTGTCAAGGAGGTCCTCGTGACACTGACCTCGCGCGACCGCAGCGAGCTTCCAGCCGACGTTGACGGCGTCGCCCAGTCCGAGCCGCAGGCCCGGGCCGCTCCACTGCGATTGGACATGGGCCGCGTCGCCGACAAGTAAGACCCGCCCCTGGCGATATGTCTCGGCCTGTCGCTCGTTGTCGGTGAATCGGTTGATCTTGTTGACCTTGGTGACCGTCACCTTGGTGCCGCTGAGCCGGCGCAGCGCCTCCTGGAATTCCTCGAGCGTTATCGGCGCGTCCCGATTCGCCGGTGAGCCAATGAACTCGAGGGTGATGAACCGGGGCGGTCCCTCCTCGTACACCAGGAGCCCGTTGTCCTTCCGGAACCAACCGGGCATGTGGAAGTCGGGGTCGTCGATCTCCGCGAAGGCGCGGTATCCGGTCGTGATGCCGTCCGTTCCCGGGAACGCGATTCCGGCCAACTTCCGGACCATGCTCCGGCCGCCGTCGCATCCGGCGAGCCAGTCAGCCTGCATCCGGTACTGCCCGTCCGGACCGTCGACATCGAGACGCACCCCATCGTCGTTCTGGGTGAACCCGGTGACCGTATGGCCGCGCCGTACCTCGACGCCGAGGTCCGCAGCACGTCGAGCCAGGTCCTTCTCCAGCAGTTGCTGGGGTACCAGCAGGTCGGGAGATTCCGGACGAAGCACGAACATAGTGGCGAAATGCCGTGCGCCGGGAAAGGCCTTGGGCTGCAGGCTGTCCGGCCGCCGCTCGCCCATGGCGATGCGGGTCCGCTGTTCGGCCGTCGGCTGCGAGGGAGTCCCGTCGATCCCGATCATGAGACCGCGACGATCCAAGATGTCAATGGCCCGGCCGGTGATGCCCTCGGCCTTCGGGTGTGTCTCGATTTCGGGCAATCGCTCGAGCACCACCACCGGTACATCGTGCAGCGCCACCTCGCACGCGAGGAGGAGCCCGACCGGTCCACCACCAACTACCGCGACCTGTGCCATACATACCTCTACTGGGGGCATGAGCCTGCTGGAGAAATCGTTGGATTACCGACCACAGACCGGCACCAGTGACTGGGGCGCGGTCATGCTTCCCGTGTGTTGGTAGATGTGTCTGTTCAGGTAGTGCCGATGCTAAATCGATGATCCAAAAATTCCTAGTGGTGGCATTTTCCGGATTTGTCATGCATAATCCCTTTCGTTTGTGATCAACGGCGCAGGTGGGAGGTCGCCCCATGAGCGACGGCCAGATAGCCCAGCCCTTGGAAACCGACCGGCCCACCCCCTTCGACCCGCCCGTCGAACTGCGGCGCCGAGCCCCGCTCAGCAGGCTGGCCTACCCCGACGGGCACCTCGGCTGGGTGGCCACCGGATACTCCGTCACCCGGGCCATCCTGGCGGATCCGCGGTTCAGCACCCGGCGCGAGCTGCTGCATCAGCCGGTCGGCCGCGAGCGCGCGATCGAGCGGCCGACACCCGCGGAGCCGGGCATCTTCCCGCATATGGACCCGCCTGAACACACGCGGTACCGCCGCCTGCTGAGCCGCCACTTCGGGCCTCGGCGCGTCGCCGAGCTGACGCCCACGATCCGGCGGTACACCGCAGAGGCACTCCACGGCATGGCAGACGGTGGGGGGCCCATCGACCTCGTTGCCTCGTTCGCCATGCCGATTCCGGCGCTCGTGATCTGCGAGCTGCTGGGCGTGCAGGCGGAGGACCGGCAACGGATCCAGGCGGCCACCGCGGTGATGAACGACCTGGACTCGCGCGCGGAGCAGGTGATCGACGCCGTGACGTCGATCACAGGGACGGTACGCGGCGTCCTCGCGCGCCTACCCGCCGGAGGCCCGTCGGACGACGGGCTGCTGGCGCACGCCGCGGCGACCGGCGACCTGAGCGATGACGAACTCACCAACCTCGGGATGGTGCTTTTGGCCACGGGCCACCTTCCCACGTCGAGCATGCTCGCGCTCGGGGCGTTCGTATTGCTGACCAACCCAGCCCAGCGGGCCCGCCTAGCAGCGGATCCGGAGCGGGCGGTCGAGGAGTTGCTGCGGTACCTGTCGATCCTCCAGTTCGACGTACGGCGTACCGCACTGGTCGATGTCGAGATCGACGGCCAGGTCATCGCGGCCGGCGAGACCGTGGTGCTGGCGCTGCCGGTGGCCAACCGGGATCCTGAACGCTTTCCCGACCCGGACACACTGGACGTGACACGCTCCGCGACCGGGCACCTGGCGTTCGGGCATGGCGTCCATCAGTGTCTCGGGCAGCATCTCGCGCGGGCCGAACTTCGTGTGGCGCTGACCGCGCTCTTCGAGCACTTCCCCGACCTGCGCCTGGCGGTGTCGCCAGCCGAGGTGCCGACCCGCAACCACATGGCGGTGTACGGAGTGGACCGGCTGCCGGTCGCTTGGGGCGTTATTCCGCCAGACCACCCGAGATAGGTTCCAGATCATGCGCTACAGGACTTTAGGTAACTCAGGCCTCCGGACGTCGGTTGTCGGGTTGGGGTGCAACAGCATCGGTGCAGGTCTTGACGTGACCCGAACCAGGGCGATGGTGGACGCGGCGATCGAGGAGGGCGTCACGCTCTTCGACACCGGCGAGTCGTATGGTGAACCCGCCGGCGCCTCTGAGGAACTGCTCGGTGAGGTGCTGGCCGGTCGCCGGGAGAAGGTGGTGCTGGCCACCAAGTTCGGCAGCCCCGACCACCGCCCCGACGATGGGCAGGGCGAGGCACGCGGTGCGCTTGGCGGCCGGTCGTACATCCGACGGGCGGTGGAGGGGTCGCTGCGCCGCCTGCGCACCGACTACATCGACCTGTTCCAGTACCACGTTCCGGACGGCGTCACTCCGATCGAGGAGACCCTGTCCGCCCTGACTGAGCTGGTGCGCGAGGGCAAGGTGCGCTACATCGGCAGCTCGAACGTCGCCGGCTGGCAGATTGCGGAGGCCGCGCATCTGGCCCGCGCGGGTGGATACGCATCGTTTGTGTCAGCGCAGGCCCACTGGTCGTTGCTGGACCGGAGCGCCGAGCGCGAGGTGGTGCCGGCGGCCTTGCACTATGGGGTCGGTGTCCTGCCCTATTTCCCGCTGGCCCACGGGCTGTTGACGGGAAAGGTGCGACGTGGGCAGGAGCCGCCGGCCAGGTCCCGGCTTGCGAAGCTTCCCCACCTCGTCACGCCGGAGAAGCTGGATCGGGTGGAGGCGCTGGCGTCCTGGGCTGAAAAGCACGGCCGGTCCGTCCTGGAGGTGGCCATCGGCGCCCTGGCCGCGCTACCTGGCTGCGGTTCGGTGATCGCCGGTGCGACCAGCCCGGAGCAGATCCGGGCCAATGCGGCCGCCGGCGATTGGGAACCGACCGCCGAGGAGCTGGCTGAGATCACCGCTTTGGTGCCCCTCAACTGACTCGTCCTGTCACGGATGTGGCCGACCAGATGGTGAGCTCGTCAAGGTGCCTGCCTCGCGCGCCCTCGCTCGGCGTCACTGCTCTCAAGCACCGCCGCTAACCGTCCGCGAGAAGCCTTTGCTCCAAAAATCAACTAAATGTAACGATTTTCGTCGGGGCTAGGCGAGCGCCACCGGACGTGTCATGTTCCGCACAGTTGTCCGTGCAGAGCGGAGGAACCCCCTTTGCGTAAGACCCTCCTCACCGTCCTGTTCGCCGGTGCCGTCGCCGCGGCATCCACCCCCGCCGCGAGCGCCACCGCCGAACCCGCCCGCGACTACATCGTGGTGCTCCGGGACGGCGCAGAACCCACGTCCGTCGCGAACGAGCAGGCCCGCCTCCACAGTGCCGCGCTCGAACGCGTTTACAGCCACGCGCTTCGCGGATACTCCGCGAGAATGACTCCCGGCGCCGCCGCGGACGTCGCCCAGGACTCCCGCGTTCTCTTTGTGCAGCCGGACGGCGAGGTGCACATCGACGCCCAGACCCTGCCGACCGGGATCGACCGGGCCGACGCCGAGCTCAGCACCACAGCGAAGATCAACGGCGCGGACGAGCGCGTGGACGTGGACGTCGCTGTCATCGACACCGGCATCGACCTCGACCATCCCGATCTGAACGTCTACACGGCCGGTGCCAAGAACTGCTCGACCGGCAACAGCGCCGACGACGGCAACGGCCACGGTACTCACGTGGCAGGGACGATCGGCGCCCTCGACAACGCCACAGGGGTCGTCGGCATGGCGCCCGGCGCGCGCCTGTGGCCCGTGCGGGTGCTCAACAAATCCGGCAGCGGCTCGTTCTCCTCGATCATCTGCGGCATCGACTATGTCACGGCGCACGCCGACGAGATCGAGGTGGCGAACATGAGCCTGGGCGGTTCGGGCACCGACGACGGCAACTGCGGCAACACGAACAACGACGCGATGCATCGGGCGATCTGCGCGTCGGTCGCCGCCGGCGTCACGTACGCGGTCGCGGCGGGCAACGAGACGGACAACGCGGCCAACCACGTGCCGGCCGCTTACGACGAGGTCATCACGGTGAGCGCGTTGGCCGACTTCAACGGCGCTCCCGGCGGCGCCGCCGCTCCCACCTGCAGGAGCGACGTCGACGACACCCTGGCCGACTTCTCCAACTTCGGCTCCGACGTCGACATCATCGCACCCGGTGTGTGCATCCTGTCGAGTTGGAAGGGCGGCGGCTACAACACCATCTCGGGCACCTCGATGGCGACCCCGCACGTGACCGGTGGCGCGGCGCTCTACAAGGCCACCCACCCGAGCGCGAGCCCGGCGACCGTCAAGTCCGCGCTGCAGGCGGCGGGCACCACGGACTGGAACGCGGCGGGCGACCCCGACGGCATCAAGGAGAAGCTGCTGAACGTCGCCGGCTTCTGATCACCCCCCCGCTGGCCCGCCGTACCCTGTCAGAACCGGGACGGCGGGCCTGTCCATCGCGGCCCGTAGCTGCCGCGAGCGGCCGCTACGCTACGTGCAGGCTGCTGCGTAACGGGATGCAAAACATCACCCCTCGGTCCTGTGCCCCCGCCCCTGATGGCGATGCGGACGGACCTCCAGGGTGAGTGAGGCCAGAATTCTTGCGGTCACCATTCGATCCAAAGGTAAAAATTTCGCCCTTTTGTCCTGACATGGCTCGTGTTTGCCGTTTATGCGGAGTTAAGGTTGCCGAACCTTGGTGTCCCCGTGACCGAAGAGGGAGGGATGGGCGAACGCCCGCCGCGATGTGGAACGTTCCTTCGTTGTCCTCAATGACATCTGCTTTCACCCCCATCACCCGTCTTGGGGGCGGCCTGCTCGGGATAGGGGCGCAGGCCGTCGGGAAGGTCTGCGACTGGGTCGACGGACTGTCCGCTGCGGTGCTGGCGATGCCTGCGTCGTTCGTCAACGGTGGCAGGACCATTTCGCCTGCGGCTCCCTCCGCTATGGGGCCTTTTGTGGAAGTACGCCCGCCGGGCTTGGCCCCGATGACCGTGGCGTACGAGCGGCGCGGAACCGGCGAGCCGGTGGTCCTGCTGCACGGCATCGGGTCGAACCGGCAGGCGTGGGACGCGGTGGTGCCGTCGCTGACAGCCGAGCACGAGGTGATCACGGTAGATCTGCCGGGCTTCGGTGAGTCCCCCGATCTGCCCGACGGTCTGCCCCACGACCTGCCCACTGTGGTGGCGGGACTGGGCGCGGTATTCAGTGCGCTAGGGCTGGAGCGGCCGCACGTGGTCGGGCATTCCATGGGCGGGCTGATCGCGTTGCGGCTGGCTCAGGCCGGTCTCACCCGCAGCGTGACCGCACTGGCCCCGGCCGGATTCTGGAGCCATACCGAGCGGTGGTACGCCTTTACCGTACTGAACGCGGCCCGACAGATCGCGCGCCTGCCCGAGCCGATCACGGCGTGGCTCTCGCAGACGATCCTGGGGCATGCGGCCTTGACCGGCACCCTCTACATGCGCGCTGACCTGTCCACGCCGGAGGCGGTGGTGGCGTCGCTGCGTGGACTACGCCAGGCAGTCGGATTCCAAGCCACCGTGCGCGCCGGGCGCGCACGGGACCTGTTCGTCGGGGACATCCCCGACCTCCCGGTGACGCTTGCCTGGGGCACAGCCGACCGTGTCCTGCCGGCGCGACAGGCGGCACGTGCGGCAGCCATGATCCCCATGGCGCGGATGATGTGGCTGCCTGGATGCGGCCATGTGCCGATGAACGACGCGCCCCAGTTGGTCGCGCAGGTCATCCTGTGGGCCACCGCCCGTAGCTCCACCGCCGAGCTTGCCGAGTGCGGGCGCAGCTCTGCGCTTGCCCAAAACTCCATGTATGCAGTTCAAGCTGTATGTGAGAACTCATGATGGCGCGCACGGCGCCCGACGCGCGGTTCAAGGCGGCGGCGGCGAAGGTGGAGCGGCGAAGGCGGAGCGGATGATCGAGACGCTGTCGCGGCGGGCGCGGCGCAGGCGGCCGGTACGTGGCCGGCTGGCGGTGTTCTTCATGCGCCGCTAGCGCGAGCTCACCGGGCTGCGGGAGATCGGTAAGTTTCGCCGACGACATCATGTTCCTGAATATCGGCGAAGCCCGTGCGGCCGTACACGACGGGATCGACCATCGGGAACTGGCGGCGACGCGGCGCGCGGAATACGAGCGGGAGCTACGGCGGCCCACCGTCCCCGGCGTCCTGTTGTCCGACGGGCGACCGAGCGGTCCCGCACCCCGCGCGCTGAAACCCTAGGTAGGGGCTACTCAGGCGCTTTCCGGGAATCCGGCGGACCATCTCGGAGGAGACCTCTTCCAGGAGATGGTGTGAGATGGCAGATTTCGAGGTTTTCCGTGCGACCGCAAGCCTTGACAGACTCAAGGCGCTGGGCAGGGACGAGAGCGAGAGCCCGTACACGATCGAGGTGCGCTTCCTCGACGGGCTGAGCATGACCCAGCAGGCCGCGTTCAAGGCCGCGGCGCGCCGGTGGACCAGGATGATCGTCGGCGACCAGCCGGAGGCGGAGGTCACCCCGGGCCCCGAGCTCCCGGAAGGCGTAACCCCCGGCGAGGTGATCGACGACATCGTCATCGTCGCGGAGGGCGGCAAGATCGACGGGCCGGGTCACATCCTCGGCGGTGCCCGGCCGCTCCGGTTCCGGCCGAACGGGCTGCCGTTCGTCGGCTGGATGCGCTTCGACAGCGAGGACCTCGACCGGATGGAGGCCGACGGCAGGCTCCACGACGTCATCGCGCACGAGATGGGCCACGCCCTCGGCATCGGCAAGACGGTCTGGCGCAGGCTCGGGCTGCTCAGCGGCGAAGGCACCGACGAGCCGCTGTTCATCGGGCAGCGGGCCGGCCAGGAGTACGGCGTGCTCCTCGGCTCGCTCGAAGCCCACCCGGTCCCGGTCGAGAACGTCGGCAGCCCGGGCAGCGTGGGCAGCCACTGGCGGGAGTCGGTCTTCGGCGACGAGCTGATGACCAGCAGGGTCGGCAACGCGACGGCCTGCCCGCTGAGCAGGCTCACCGCCGCCGCGCTCGCCGACCTCGGCTACGAGGTGGACATGGCGGCGGCTGAGCCGTACGTGCTGCCCACCCCCCTGCTGCTGGCGCAGAACCGCGAGCAGTCCAGCGAGCTGGTGCTCCACTGCGACATCGAGCCGCCGAGCTAGCCGACGCGCAGGGCGAGCTGCTCGCCGTGCTTGGCCGCCACGATGATCTCGGCTCCGTGGAAGGGCCGTCAGCCAGGCGGTAGGCCTTGCCCTGGTCGTCGATCCGCTGCCCGGTGGAGGTGAGGGCGTCGTGCGGGTCGCGGTGGCGGCGCACCAGAGCCTCGGCGGAGTGGTGTGTCTTGGCCGTGAGCGCCTCCATGCGGCGCAGTAACATCTCGGTGCGGGGACGAACCCGCCGTATTTCGCCCCGGGATGGTCTGGGCGTTGGGCTCCCGCACAAGCCGGGCGGCGTCGTTCGTCGGGAGCACCGAAGATGCCCAGACGGCGGAGGCTTACGGTTCGTTCATGCCGCATCTCGCGCTCGACGACCTCTACCGCCTCGCCACTCCTTCCGATCCCCAGGTGCGTCCCGACGGGGGAGCGGTGGCGTACACCCTGACGACCGCCGTCCGAGACTCCGACGAGAACCGCACCGAGATCTGGCTGGCCGCTCCCGGCGCCGAGCCCCGGCGCCTCGCTGCCGGCAGCGAGGCGCGGTGGTCGCCGGACGGCCGGACGCTGGCGTTCCTACGGCCGGTGGACGGCAGGCCGCAGATCCACCTGTTGCCGATGGACGGCGGCGAGCCCGCCCCGGTGACCTCCGCGAAGCTCGGCGCCGGCGCGCCCGTCTGGTCTCCGGACGGCTCCCGCATCGCGTTCGCCGCACTCGTCGGAACGGGTGAGGACGGCGGGATGCCCGACCCGAACGCCCCCGTCGTGACCGGCCGGCTCGACCACAAAGCCGACGGCGCCGGGCTGCTGCGCGGCCTGACCAGGCACCTGTTCGTCACGGACGTGGCCACCGGCGAGACCGTCCAGGTCACTCAGGGCGACTTCCACGCGGGCGAGCCGTCGTGGTCCCCCGACGGCCTGCGCCTGGCGTTCGCCGCCGCCATGGACGCCGACCGGGACCTGGAGCCGGGCGGGGCCGCGTACGCCGTCGACGCGGCCAAGGGCGGTGTGCCGGAGCGGCTGACGGATCCCGGTCTCATCTGCGGCGGCGTCTGGTGGCTCGGCGACCGGCTGGTCGCCGAGGGACTGAAGGGCACCGTGGTGGGGCACGCACGGCTGTTCGCGCTCGGCCCTGGCGGGTGGACCGAAGTGGAGACGGCCCTCGACCGGAACGTCATGACCGGCGCTCCCGGCTACCCCGGCGGCATTCCGGCGCTGCTCGGCGAGGACCTGCTGTTCTGCGCGCGCGACGGCGGCTCGACGCACCTCTACCGCGTCTCTGATGGGGCGCCTGGCGAGCGGTTGGTGCCCGGTGAGGTCAACATCTCGGGGATCAGCACGGCGGCGGGGGCGGTCGCGTACGTGGCGGCGACGCAGCACAGCGCGGGGGACGTCTACCTGATGACCCCAGACACGAAAAAAGTAACGTCGGGCGAAATGTCGGATATATCCCGGCTCACCGACTACGGCCTCGACGACGTCGAGTTGTTCACCGCCCGCCGCCGCACGTTCACCGCCCCCGACGGCACCCAGGTCGAGGGTTTCGTCCTGCGCGACGAGACCGCGCAGACGCCCGGCCCGCTGCTGCTCGACGTGCACGGTGGCCCGCACAACGCCTGGTCGCCCGTCTTCGACGGCATCCACCTCTACCACCAGCTCCTCGCCGCCCGCGGCTGGACCGTCCTCACCGTCAACCCGCGCGCCAGTGATGGGTATGGCGAGGACTTCTACACCGCCTCCATCGGCGCCTGGGGGCTGGCCGATGCCCAGGACCTGCTCACCCCCATCGACGCCCTGATCGCCGACGGCGTCGCCGACCCTGACCGGCTGGCCGTCACCGGCTACAGCTACGGCGGCTACATGAGCTGCTGGCTGTCGGCCACCACCGGCAAATTCAAGGCCGCGATCCCCGGCGGCTGCGTGAGCGACCTGACGAGCCTGAGCGGCACCTCCGACCTCGGCCACCTGATGAAGGTGCACGAGTACGCCGGCGATCTGGCCGCCCAGTCGCCCATCACCCACGTCGCGGACGTCACCGCCCCGACGCTCATCCTGCACGGCGAGGACGACGACCGCTGCCCCATAGGCCAGGCCGAGCAGTGGTTCACCGCCCTGCGCGAGCGCCGGGTGCCCGTCGAGCTGGTGCGCTATCCCGGCGCGAGCCATCTGTTCATCCTGAGTGGGCGCCCCTCGCACAGGTACGACTACAACGAAAGGATCATCGCGTGGCTGGAGCAATGGGTCAGCGGCTCGCCGAGCTGATCGCCGAGTACGAGGTTCCCGGCTCGGCGCTGGCGTACTGGCATCAGGGCGAGCTGCACGAGTTCGCGGCCGGCACGCTGAACGTCGACACCGGAGTCGAGGCGACCACCGACGCGCTCTACCAGATCGGCTCGGTCACCAAGGTGTGGACCGCGACTCTGATCATGCAGCAGGTCGAGCAGGGCCGGCTCACGCTGGACACACCGGTCATCGAGGTACTGCCCGAGTTCAAGGTGGCCGACCCCGAGGTCACCAAGAACGTGACGATCAGACACCTGCTCTCCCACACCAGCGGCATCGACGGCGACCAGTTCATCGACACGGGCCGCGGCGACGACTGCGTGGAGAAGTACGTGGAGGCTTGCGCGACCCTGGCGCAGAACCACCCGCTCGGCGTCACCCAGTCCTACTGCAACTCCGGGTTCGTCATCGCGGGCCGGGTGCTGGAGCGGCTGACCGGCAAGCGCTGGGACGACGTCCTGCGCGAGGGCATCTGTGAGCCGCTCGGCCTCACCCACACCTGGACGCTGCCGGAGGACGTGCTGCGCTTCCGCGCCGCGATGGGGCACGAGGACGGCAAGACCGTCCCGGTGTGGGGTCTCATGCGGTCGATGGGCCCGGCCGGGCTGATCTGCGCCCGCCCGGCCGACGTGGTCGCCTTCGGCCGCGCCCATCTGGAGGGCGGCCTATTGGAGAACCCGAGCGCCATGTGGGAGCCGCAGGTCGACATCCCCAACCCGTACACGCTGGGCAAGCAGTGGGGCATCGGCTGGATCATCGACGAGTGGAGCGGACACAAGGTCATCTCCCACGGCGGCAACACCATCGGCCAGCACGCCATGCTGTGGGTCGTGCCCGGCACCGGGACCGTCGTCTGCGTGACCGCCAACGGGGGCCAGAGCGGCGAGTTCACCCGAGCCGTCGCCACCGAGCTGTTCGCCGAGCTCGACGGCCTGACCGTGCCGCCCACGCCGTCCCTGCCGGAGACACCGGCCGACGTGGACGTCGCGCCGTACGCGGGTGTCTACGAGCGGGTCGGCGCCCGGATCACGGTGAGCGTGCTCGACGACGGCAAGGCCCGCCTGCACTTCGAGGCCACCGGCGAGCTGGCCGCCCTGCATGAGCCCGAGGAGTCAGACTTCGTCCCGGTTGGCGAGAACCTGTTCCTGTTCCAGGCGCCGGGCGCCCGTGAGTGGATGGCGGCCGTGTTTTTCGAGCTGGCCGACGGCACCCGGTACGTGCACATGGGCGCCCGCGCCACGCCCAAGGTCAGCTGAGGAGATCGACATGGACCTGAGGGATCGCCTTGCCGAGGCGGCGCGTGAGCATGGCCTGCCCGGCGCGGCCGTCGCGGTGTGGCACCACGGCGAGCTGCACGAGGCCGCCACGGGCGTGGTCAACACGGCCACCGGCGTGGAGACCACGACGGACAGCGTGTTCCAGGTCGGCTCCACCACGAAGGTGTGGACGGCGGCGCTAGTCATGCAGCTCGTGGAGGAGGGCCTGGTCGAGCTCGACAAAGCGGTGGGGGAGTACCTGCCGGACTTCGCGTTCGGCGGCGTCACCGTCCGGCAGCTGCTCATGCACTCGGCCGGCTTCGACGGCGACGTGTTCGAGGACACCGGGCGCGGTGACGACTGCCTGGACACGTTCCTCGACCACCTGCGCACCGCGGGGCACGTGCACGAGCCGGGCGAGCTGTTCTCCTACTGCAACGCCGGCTACTGCGTGCTCGGCGCGCTGGTGGCCAGGCTGCGCGGCGGCACCTGGGAGCAGGCGATGCGCGAACGCCTGCTCACCCCCCTGGGCGCCACGCACGCGGCGCTGTTCGGCGAGGAGGCCGTGCTCTTCCGCGCTTCGGCGGGTCACATCGGGCCGGACGCCGTCGTGTACCCCGGCTGGCAGATGCCCCGCTCCAACGCCCCGGCCGGCTCCACCATGTGCCTGGCGCCGCGCGAGCTGGTCGCGTTCGGGCGGGCGCTGGCGGCCGGCGGGCTGGCGCCGAACGGCACCCGGCTGCTGTCGGAGGAGTCGGTGGCCGCGATGCTCACGCCGCAGGTCCACGTGCCCGGCGGCGGTGGCGCGCTGTCCGACCGGTGGGGCCTCGGCGTGGAGCTGTTCGACTGGGGCGCGTTCGGCCATGACGGCGGCACGCCCGGGCAGAGCACGTTCTGGCGCGTCGTTCCCGAGTCGGACTTCGTCATCGCGATGAGCGGGAACGGAGGCTCGTTCCTCGGGCTCATGGCCGACGTGGCGCGGCCGGTCATCGAGGAGGCGACCGGCCTGACGGTGCCCGCGGAGCCCCTGCCGCCGCAGGCGCCGAAGCCCGTGGACGGCACCCCGTACGCGGGCCGCTACACAGGCCCGCAGCTCGGCTACGAGGTCGCCGCCGCCGGAGACGGCCTGGACGTCACGCTCATCCCCGGCCCCCTCATGGAGAGCATGGGCGCCGCCCGCACGACCACCCGGTACGTGCACCTCGATGGCGAGTCGTTCATCGCCATCGAGGCCGAGGGCGGCCGGCACGATGTGGTCACGTTCGTGATGCGGGACGGGAAGGCCGCCTACCTGCACAACGGCCGTGCGGTGGCCCGTGCCTGACCTGCGGGAGGTGTTCGCCGAAGCGGGCGTGCGGGGCTTCTTGCATGCCAGAGAGGTGGACGGCGACGCCGAGATCGGGCTGGACCCGGACGAACCCGTCGTCCTCGCCTCGGTCTTCAAGATCGCGATCGCGCTGGAGTACGCCCGGCAGGCCGCCGCGGGCGAGATCGGCCGCACCGAG
>NZ_JBFAMX010000089.1:0-28095 GCF_040659615.1 Nonomuraea sp. NPDC049784 | reverse complement strand
AGGCTCCAGGGAGGGTACGCGCCGGCCTGAGCGCCCTTCTCGCTCTGCGCAGCCCGGTTTGCCGCGTCGTGACGGCGGCGACGGGCCTTGTCTGCTGAAGCGTGGTCATCACAACGACAGACGTACATGGGTGCCCCGTGACCAGAACCGCGCCCTCGCCGCCCGTTTGCCCGAACATTACGACGCCAGGCACTAATGCGAACAGCGCTCATATTCATTTGTCCTATATGCCGTTACGCTGCTCATATGGACGATCGCCAGCGCTACGACCGGGCCACAGCGACGCTCGAACCACCGCTCGCGATCCTCGACCTGGCGGCCATGCGGGCCAACGCGGCGGACCTGGTACGGCGGGCGGCGGGCAAGCCGATCCGGGTGGCGAGCAAGTCGGTACGCAGCCGCCCCGTGCTCGAGCACATCCTGGCCATGGACGGCTTCCAGGGCATCATGGCCTTCACCCTGCCCGAGGCCCTATGGCTGGCCTCCCACGGCTTCACCGACATCCTGGTGGCGTACCCGACGGCCGATCGGCACGCACTGTCCGAGCTGGCCGGGAACGCCGACGCGGCCGGGCACATCACCGTGACCATCGACTCGCTCGCCCACCTGGACTTCACCCAGGCGGCCGTGGCAGAGGTCCACCCTCGCGCCGAGATCCGGATATGTATCGACATCGACGCCGGATATGTCGCCTTCGGCGGGAAATTTCGGGCTGGAGCTCTCCGCTCACCCATCCGCGAGCCGGAGGAGGCCGCCGACCTGGCCACCGCCATCGCCAAGCGCCCCGGGTTCAGGCTGGCCGGGCTGATGGCGTACGAGGCGCAGATCGCCGGAGTCGGCGACGCCCCGCCCGCGAACGCCGCATACACCCGCGCCATCCGCATCATGCAGGCCCGCTCCGCCAGGGACCTCATCTTCAGGCGCGGCCGCATCGTGAACGCCGTCCGCCAGGTCACCGACCTCGAGTTCGTCAACGGCGGCGGCACCGGGTCGGTCGAGCGGACCGTGCGCGAGAAGGCCATCACGGAGGTGGCGGCCGGATCCGGCTTCTTCCATCCGAGGCTGTTCGACTTCTACCGCCGCTTCACCGGGCACCCGGCCGCGCTGTTCGCCCTGCCGGTGGTCCGCCGCCCGGGCCCGAACACGGTGACCGTGCTCGGCGGCGGCTACCTGGCCTCGGGCGCCCCTGGGCCGAGCCGCCTGCCCCAGCCTTATCTGCCCGCCGGGCTCAGCTACGCCCCTGACGAGGGGGCGGGCGAGGTGCAGACCCCGCTGCTCGGCCAGGCGGCCGAGGACCTGCGGATCGGGGACAGGGTGTGGTTCAGGCACGCCAAGGCGGGCGAGATGTGCGAGCGTTTCGACACGCTCCACCTCATCGACGGCGACACCCTGGTGGAGTCGGTGCCCACGTACCGGGGCGAGGGCCGGACCTTCCTCTGAACGCCCGACCGCCCCCGGGCCGGCGGGTCAGCGGCGCTTGCGGCGGCGCCAGAGCACGATGGCCGCCCCCACGACCAGCACGGCCCCGACTCCGATCAGCACCGGCGCCAGGTCGGGCCGCTCTTCTTCCCACGCCCCATCGGCATCGTCGCTGTACGCGGCCGGCCGCGGCGTCACGCCCAGGGCGTCGCCCACGGACGCCACGAAGTTCGTGGCCCGGCTCTTGACGTCGGCCACCGTGCGCTCGGCGACCCGCTTGGGGCTCACCCGGTCGGCAATGGCGTCAACCGTCTGCGCCAACTCCGCTCGCGTCCGCGCGATCCGCCGCTCCAACTCGTCGGGATCGGTGTCAGCCATGTCTCTCCTCTCGACCGTACGCGTGGCCGCGCCCGCTCCGCGTGCCGTGCGAGCTCCGTCCGTTGTGGTCGTGATCAGTCTGTCAGGTCGGCACGCCGTACGGCACGGCGGCCAGGCCGGTAAGTTGGCGGGAAGAACTCAGGAGGGCACATTGACCGAAACCAAGCTCGCGCCCGGCGACGCCGCGCCCGAGTTCACGCTACCCGCCGCCGACGGCACCCCCGTCTCCCTTGACGCTTACCGCGGCAAGCGGGTGATCCTATATTTCTACCCCGCCGCGATGACGCCCGGCTGCACCAAGCAGGCCTGCGACTTCCGCGACAGCCTCGACCAGCTGACCGCCGAAGGTTTCGTCGTCCTCGGCGTGTCGAAGGACAAGCCCGCGAAGCTGGTCAAGTTCGCCGAGCGCGACGCCCTGACCTTCCCGCTGCTGTCCGACCCCGACCTGGGCGTCCACCAGGCGTACGGGGCGTACGGCACGAAGAAGCTCTACGGCAAGGAGGTCGTGGGGGTCATCCGCTCGACGTTCGTCATCGACGCGGACGGGAAGGTGGAGCAGGCGCTCTACAACGTGAAGGCCACGGGCCATGTGGCGGCGTTGAAGAAGAAGCTCGGCCTGAGCTGACCTCCACCCGCGGGCCCTACATCAAGGGCCCGCGGCCGTCTTCGCAGGCTCAACTAACACTCGCGCCTCACGCCCATTCGGAGCGCTAAACTATGTGCGGCCCGCTTCGCGGGAGCTGCGCGGGCGTGGCGAAATGGCATACGCGGCAGGTTTAGGTCCTGTTGGTGGAGACACCGTGGGGGTTCGAGTCCCCCCGCCCGCACACCCCATGTGCTCGTCGTGTTCCGCTCGGCAAATGTGTCGCTGTCTGCGACCGGCGGTTTCGCTCGGGATTTCCGGGCGCGGTGAGCAGTGAATATGACTGGTGTCGATGTGGAGCTCGGTTATTTCCCGCCGCAGTCCGGCCCAGCTGTTTTTCCGGGTATCCGGCTTTCGCGGGATACCATGCGCCGGCTATTCGTAGTGATACCGGGCCTGCAGGACGACGATTTCGTCGTTCGCGGCGAGATATACCAGGCGATGCTCGTCGGTGATGCGCCGCGACCACGCACCCGCCAGTGCGTATTTAAGCGGCTCCGGCTTGCCGATGCCCTCGTAGGGATCACGCAGGATGTCTTCGATGAGCCGGTTGATCCGTTTGAGGATCTGCCGGTCGGCCGTCTGCCAGTGGACGTAGTCCTCCCAGCCCTGGCTGGTGAACGCGACCTTCACCCCGCAGCCTCGTCGTCCAGTAGTTCGTGCCGTTCGTGACGCCCTTCGACTGCTTCCTGGTAGGACGCGATCAACCGACGTGCGTTGGCTGGAGAGCGGAGAAGATAGGCCGTCTCCTGGAGCGCTTCGTATTCCTCTGCGGACACAAGGTAGGCGTTGCCGCTCTTGGACACGATTTCCACGGCGGTGCGGTCGTTGTTGACCTCTTCGATGAGAGGGAACAGTCGACGGCGGGCTTCGCTGGCGGTGATGGACACGACCCCCCCTAGGAGTGGTACAACATTATGGTACCACTCGATGGGTTGTTCAGCACTCGATCACGTTCACGGCGAGTCCGCCGCGCGACGTCTCCTTGTACTTATCCAGCATGTCCCGTCCCGTGTCCCGCATGGTCTTGATGGCCTTGTCGAGGGCCACGAAGTGGCGGCCGTCGCCGCGCAGGGCGATCCGGGCGGCCGTGATGGCCTTGTTGGAGGCCACGGCGTTCCGCTCGATGCATGGGATCTGGACCAGGCCGCCGATCGGGTCGCAGGTCAGGCCCAGGTTGTGCTCGATGCCGATCTCGGCCGCGTTCTCCACCTGCTCTGGCGTGCCCCCGAGGACCTCGGTGAGGGCGGCCGACGCCATGGAGCAGGCTGAGCCGACCTCCCCCTGGCAGCCCACCTCGGCGCCCGAGATCGAGGCGTTCTCCTTGAACAGCACGCCGATGGCGCCCGCCGTCAGCAGGAAGCGCACCACGCCCTCCTCGTCCGCGTGGGGGATGAAGCGGGTGTAGTACGTCAGGACGGCCGGGATGATGCCGGCGGCGCCGTTGGTGGGGGCGGTGACGATGCGGCCGCCGGCGGCGTTCTCCTCGTTGACCGCCAGCGCGAACAGCGTCACCCAGTCGATGGCCTGCAGCGGGTCCTTCTCGGCCGACTCGGACTGCAGGCGGCGGTGGAGCTGGTTGGCGCGGCGCTTGACCTTGAGGCCGCCGGGCAGGACGCCCTCCTTGGTGATGCCGCGGCGCACGCACTCGGACATGACCTCCCAGAGCCGCAGCAGGCCCGAGCGGATCTCCTCTTCGGTGCGGCCGAACGCCTTCTCGTTCTCGAGCATGAGGGCCGAGATGGACAGGCCCGTGTTGGAGCAGTGCTTGAGCAGCTCTTCCCCGGTGGTGAAGGGGTAGGGCAGGACGGTGTCGTCCGGCTTGATGCGGTCGGCGCCGGTGGCCTTCTCGTCCACGACGAAGCCGCCGCCGACCGAGAAGTAGACCTTCTCCCTCAGCTTCTCGCCATCGGCCGTGTACGCGGTGAAGCGCATGCCGTTCGGGTGCTCGGGCAGCGAGATCTTGCGTTCGAAGACGAGGTGCTCGCCCACGACGAAGGGGATCTCGTGCGTCCCGTACAGCTTGACCGTGCCCGACTCGCGCATCTCGGCCAGCCGGCCGTCGATGGAGTCGACGTCCACCAGCTCGGGCTTCTCGCCGGAGAGGCCGAGCAGGACCGCCTTGTCGCTGCCGTGGCCCTTGCCGGTCAGGCCGAGTGAGCCGTACAGGATGGCCTCGACGCGCGTGACCTGCGAGAGCAGGCCGTCGTCGTGCAGTCCGCGGGCGAACTTGTGCGCGGCCGCCATCGGGCCTCCCGTGTGGGAGCTCGACGGGCCGATGCCGATCTTGAAGAGGTCGAAGACGCTGATCGCCATTGATTGTGCGCCCTTCATGCAGGGCCGGGGCCCGCGAGGGGCCCCGGCTGGTGGATCAGGATTCGCCCGAGGTGAGTGCCGTGTACTCCGCGGCGGAGAGCACGTCTTCGGGCTCGCCCTCGACGCGCACCCTGAACATCCAGCCCTCGCCGTACGGGTCGCTGTTGACCAGGCTCGGGTCGTCCACGACGACCTGGTTCACCTCGACGATCTCACCGCCGACGGGGGTGTAGATCTCGTTCACCGACTTGGTGGACTCCACCTCGCCCACGGAGTCGCCCGCCTCGACGGTCGAGCCGACCTCGGGGAGCTGCACGTAGACGACGTCACCAAGGGAGTCGGCGGCGAAGGCCGTGACGCCGACGGTCACGGTGATGCCGTCGTCGAGGCCCGCCACCCACTCGTGCTCCTTGGTGTAGTTCAGGTCGTCAGGGATGTTGCTCACTTGTTCCTCCTGTAGAAGGGCAGCTCTACCAGGTCCATAGGTTCTTGGCTGCCCCGGATGTCCACGGCCAGGCCTGATTCGACGCCGGCGTCCACGTAGGCCATCGCGATGGGCCTGCCCAGGGTCTGGGAGGGCGCACCGCTGGTGACCTCGCCGACTACGGCGTCGTCCTTGGTGACCGGGTAGCCGTGGCGCGGCACCCGGCGTCCCCGCGCGACCAGGCCGACGAGACGGCGCCGCGGCATGTCGTCCTTGACCGCCTCGAGCGCCGACCTGCCGACGAAGTCGCCCGGCTTGTCGAATTTCACCACCCTGCCCAGCCCCGCGTCGAATGGGGTCAGTTCGACGCCGAGTTCGTTCCCGTACAGCGGCATGCCCGCCTCGAGCCGGAGCGTGTCGCGGCTGGACAGGCCTGCGGGCTTGAGCCCGTACGGCTCGCCCGCCGCCATGAGGGCGTGCCAGAGCGGCACCGCGTCCTGGTTGGCGACGAACAGCTCGAACCCGTCCTCGCCGGTGTAGCCGGTGCGGGCGATGAGCGCCTGCCGCCCGTCGACCAGCCCGGGCAGGCCCGCGTAGTACTTGAGCCCGGCGAGGTCGGCGTCGGTGAGCGTGGCGAGGATCTCCTGGGATCGAGGCCCCTGCACGGCAATCAGCGCGTACTGGTCCGAGCGGTCCTCGACCACCACGTCGTACGCCTTCGCGCGCTCTTTCAGCTCATTTCCGACTTTTTCGTAGTTCGAGGCGTTTGCTACGACCATGAACTCCGCGTCACCGAGCCGGTAGACGATGAGGTCGTCGAGCACCCCGCCGCGCTCATTGACGATCATGGTGTACCTGGCCCGCCCGGGCACCAGCGCCGACAGGTGGCCGACCAGCGCGTAGTCGAGGGCCTCGCCGGCCTGCGGCCCGGTCAGGAAGATCTCGCCCATGTGCGAGAGGTCGAACAGCCCGGCCGACTGGCGAACGGCGTTGTGCTCCGCGGACTCGCTCCCGTACCGGAGCGGCATGAGCCACCCCGCGAAGTCGGTGAGCGTGGCGCCGAGGCTCTCGTGAACGTCTCGTAGCGGTGTGGGTCGGGACATTTGTCGCACCTCTGGACAGGATCGGATGCCAGCATCCTCCCCCTCTGTCATCGATGCCTGAGAGCTTCGCCCGAGTTTTGCCGGACTTTCACCTTCGGCGAGGCCCCACAGGCCTGCTTTCCAGAGGTCACCATCCGCCGCGCGGTCCTTTGCCTTGAGAGGTTTGCGGGGAGGGCTTGCTCCTTCAGGGACCCTGACCGGCTGTCAGGGCGCTCTCCCGCACGGTTTTGCCGGTGATGCCCGCAAGCCTAGTGGTGTGATGGCGGTGTTGTCGCGTTCTGACCCCTCATGAACCGCTCCGGGGGTCGTGACGTCGAAAGGGGATGAATCGGCGAACAGCGGCTTTCGGCCTGGTTGCCTTGGTCGTGGTGCTCGACAGCGTGCTCAAGCCGGTGGGGTGAGGGCCGCCCAAGGGACGGCCTGCACGCCGCTCCCGGTGGCCGCCCGGCCGTCAGCAGGCGGCGATGAGGGCCTCGAAGAGCGCGCAGTCCTCGGCGGCCTCCGGGTGCCACTGCACCGCGACGGCGAAGGGGGCCGAGTCGAGCTCGACCGCCTCGATCGTGCCGTCGCCGGCGGTGGCGGTGACCGTGAGGCCGGGCGCGAGGCGGTCGATGGCCTGGTGGTGATAGTGGGGGACCGTCACGGGGTCGGTGCCCAGCGCCTTGGCCAGGCGGGTGCCGGGGACGGCGGTGACGGGCAGGGGGCCGAAGCGGCCGGGGGCGGGGGAGTGCCCCTGGTGCCCGACCACGTCGGGGAGGTGCTGGTGGAGGCTGCCCCCGAGGGCGACGTTGAGCACCTGGAGCCCGCGGCAGATGCCCAGGTACGGCAGGCCCGCGTCGAGGGCCGCAGTGAGAAGGGCAAATTCCGCCTCATCGCGAAATTTGCGGATATAGCCGGTTTGTGCCCCAGTCGGCTCGCCGTACCTCGCGGGGTCGATGTCCCCGCCACCGGCCAGGATGAGCCCGTCCAGGCGGCCCACGATCCGCGCGGGCTCGCCGGCCGGCGGCAGCACGACCGGCTGCCCGCCGGCACGTACGACCTGCTCCACGTACATGTACGGCAGGAGCGCCACGGTCATGTCCTCCCAGACCGTGAACTTCGCCGGCTCGACGTACGACGTGATGCCGATGACGGGACGCTGCACGATGACCCCCAGAGCTAGAGCGGCGTGACGTAGGCGCCGGAGATACCCCCGTCGACCAGGAACTCGCTGCCCGTGATGAACGACGCGTCGTCGCTGGCCAGGAACGCCACCGCCGCCGCGATCTCCGACGCCTCGGCGAAGCGCCCCACGGGAATGTGCACCAGCCGCCGCTGCGCCCGCTCCGGGTCCTTGGCGAACAGCTCCTGCAGCAGCGGCGTGTTCACCGGCCCCGGGCACAGCGCGTTGACCCTGATGCCCTCCCTGGCGAACTGCACGCCCAGCTCGCGCGTCATCGCGAGCACCCCGCCCTTGGACGCCGTGTACGAGATCTGCGAGGTCGCCGAGCCCATGACGGCCACGAACGACGCGGTGTTGATGATCGAGCCCTTGCCTTGGCGCCGCATGTACGGGATGACGTGCTTGCAGCAGAGGTAGACACTGGTCAGGTTCACCTCCTGGACCCGGCGCCAGGCGTCGATGCCGGTCTCCAGGATGGAGTCGTCGTCGGGGGGCGAGATGCCCGCGTTGTTGAAGGCGATGTCCACGCTGCCGTAGGTGTCGAAGGCGGTCTGGAACATCCTGACGACGTCGTCCTCGCTGGTCACGTCGGCCTTGACGAAGAGGCCGCCGACCTCGTTCGCTGCCTTGACGCCCGCCTCCTCGTCGATGTCCACGCAGACGACCTTGGCGCCCTCCTCGGCGAACCTGCGCGCGGTGGCCAGCCCGATGCCGCTGCCCGCGCCGGTGATGACGGCGACCCGATCCTGCAAACGCTGCACTTGATTCACTCCCAGGAAATGAAGACGTTCTTGGTCTCGGTGAAGGCCGCCAGGGCGTCCGGGCCGAGCTCCCTGCCGAGTCCGGACTGCTTGAAGCCGCCGAACGGGGTCCAGTAGCGGACCGACGAGTGCGAGTTGACCGACAGGTTGCCCGCCTCGACCGCCCTGGCCACGCGTAGCGCCCGCCCGACGTCGCGGGTCCAGATGGAGCCGCTCAGGCCATAGGGGGTGTCGTTCGCGATCCGTACGGCCTCGGCTTCGTCCTCGAAGCGCACCACGGACACGACGGGCCCGAAGATCTCCTCTGTGAATGCCGGGTCCGTCACGTCGGGCGTCAGCACGGTCGGCGGGAACCAGTAGCCCTTGCCGTCGGGGCAGGATCCCTGCAGGTAGGGGGTGCCCTGGACGAAGCCGCGCACGCGGTCGAGGTGCTCGGCGCTGATCAGCGGGCCCATCTCGGTGCTCTCGTCGAGCGGGTCGCCGACCTTGACGCCCCGTACGGCCGTCGCGAGGCGCTCCATGAACTCGTCGTACACCTCGGCCTGGACGAGCAGCCGGGACCGGGCACAGCAGTCCTGGCCGGAGTTGTCGAAAACGGCATAAGGCGCAGTTTTTGCCGCTTTTTCGAGATCTGCGTCCGCGAAGACGATATTTGCGGACTTGCCGCCCAGCTCCAGCGTGACCCGCTTGACGTGCTGCGCCGCCTTGGCCGCTATCTCCTTGCCCACCTCGGTCGAACCGGTGAACACGATCTTCGCCACGCCGGGATGCTCAACCAGGCGGGCCCCCGCGACCTCCCCTGCCCCAGGCAGGACCTGGAGCACCCCCTCGGGGAGGCCCGCGGCGAGGGCCAGCTCTGCCAGCCTCATCGCGGTCAGCGGAGTCCACTCGGCCGGTTTGACGATCACCGTGTTGCCGGCCGCGAGCGCCGGGGCCATGCCCCAGGACATGATCATCATAGGGAAGTTCCACGGCACTATGACGCCGACGACGCCCAGCGGCTCCTGGAACGTGATGTCCACGCCGCCGGGCACCGGGATCTGCCTGCCGTGGTCGCGCTCGGGGGCGCCGGCGTAGAAGTGCAGCACGTCACGCACGTTGCCGGCCGCCCAGCGGGCGTTGCCGATCGGGTGCCCGGCGTTGGCCAGCTCCAGCCGCGCCAGCTCCTCGCCGTGCTCGTCCACCAGGTCCGCGAACCTGCGCAGCAGCCGCGCCCGGTCGCCTGGCGACACCTCGCGCCAGCTCTCGTACGCCTTCCTGGCACGCTCCACGGCCCGGTCGACCTCGGCGGCGTCGGCCAGCTCGACGTCGGCGACGACGTCCTCCGTCGCCGGATTAACGATCTTCATGCGCCCCATTCACATCCGCTCGAAACCACGGAACAGCTCCCAATCCGTCACCGCCGCGTCGAACGCGGCCAACTCCACCCGCGCGTTGTTCGCGTAGTGCTCGACCACGTCCTCGCCGAACGTCTCGCGCGCCAGCTTCGACCCCTCGAACAGCGCCAGCGCGTCACGCAGCGTGTGGGGGACGGTCTCGGCGCCGGAGTCGTAGGCGTTGCCCTCGTACGCGCTTTCCAGCGGCAGCTCGTTGTCGATGCCGTGCAGCCCGGCCGCGATCAGCGCGGACACCGCGAGGTACGGGTTGACGTCGCCGCCCGGCACCCGGTTCTCCACGCGCAGCGACAGGCCGTGGCCCACCAGCCTGAGCGAGCAGGTGCGGTTGTCCACGCCCCACTTGACGGCCGTGGGGGCGAAGCTGCCGGGGACGTAGCGCTTGTAGGAGTTGATGTTGGGCGCGTACAGGAGGGTGAGCTCGCGCAGGCAGGCCAGCTGTCCGGCGATGAAGCGGGCGCCGAGCGGGGAGAGCCCGTACGGCCCCTCGCCCGCCATCACCGGATCGCCTTCGTTGCTTCGCAGCGAGATGTGGATGTGGCAGGAGTTGCCCTCGCGCTGGTTGGGCTTGGCCATGAAGGTGATCGACTTGCCCTCCTGGGCGGCGATCTCCTTGGCGCCGGTCTTGTAGATGACGTGGTGGTCGCAGGTCTTGAGCGCCTCGTCGTAGCGGAAGGCGATCTCGTGCTGGCCCAGGTTGCATTCGCCCTTGGCGGACTCAACGTAGAGGCCGGCGCCTTCCATGCTCCGGCGGATCCGCCTGAGCAGCGGCTCGACGCGGGCGGTGCCGAGGAGCGAGTAATCCACGTTGTAGAGGTTGGCAGGCGACATGTCCCGGTAGCCGCGTTTCCACGCGTCCTCGTAGCTGTCCTCGTAAACGCAGAACTCCAGCTCCGTGCCCACGTAAGCGGACAGCCCGCGTTCGGCGAGGCGGGCGAGCTGCCTGCGCAGGATCTGCCGGGGCGAGGCGGTCACGTCGCCGCCGCTCTCCCAGGCAAGATCCGCCATCAGCATCGCCGTCCCCTCGTGCCACGGCACCCTGCGCAACGTCGCGAGGTCCGGCTTCATCACGAAGTCGCCATAGCCCCGCTCCCAGGACGACATCGCGTACCCGGAGACGGTGTTCATGTCGACGTCCACGGCCAGCAGGTAATTGCATCCCTCGGAGCCGTGGTGCAGCACCTCGTCGAGGAAATAGCGTGCGGACAGTCTCTTGCCCTGCAACCTGCCCTGCATGTCCGCGATGGCGAGAAGGACGGTGTCGATGCGCCCGGCCGCCACCTCGTCGCGCAGCTCGCTGACGGAAAGGAATCCGGTGCTCGACCCCTCGCTCACGCTGTCCCGCTCCGATCTGGGCTGAGGCGCTTTCCCGCTGATTGGGCTAGTCTTAGACCATTGATGTGTATGTCGGGATCTCTTGTCAAGACCTGAGGACACGTTGGACGAGTCGGCGCGTTTGATGACGGTGTTACGGCCTGTGCGGGCCGGCAACGCCTTCGAGGAGACCGTGGAACGGCTGCTCCAGGCGATCAAGCTCGGCGTGGTCCCGCCCGGCGACAAGCTGCCGCCGGAGCGCGAGCTGGCCGTCCAGCTCGGCATCAGCAGGGTCACCTTGCGTGAGGCCATCCGCGCGCTGTCGGACGCCGGCTATCTCGACGTGCGCCGGGGGCGCTACGGCGGGGCGTTCGTCACGTACGTGCCGCCCAAGCCGGACGCGGGCGATCTGCGGCAGGTCGTGGCAGAGATGGGCATGGACGACCTGTCGGACGCGCTCACTTTCCGCCTGGCCGTGGAGTGCGGGGCTGCGCAGGTGCTGGCCACGTCCGGCCTGACAGAGGAGAAGCGGGCCGTGCTCCGCCGCCGGCTGTCGGATCTGAACGAGGCCCCGATCGAGGACTACCGCCGCCTCGACACGGCCTTCCATCTGTCCATCGCCGAGCTGACCGGCTCGACCCTGCTCGCCACGGCGTGCGCCGACGCCCGCTCGCGGGTCAGCGACCTGCTGAACGCGATCCCGATGCTCCAGGTCAACCTGGACCACGCCGCCGTGCAGCACCAGGCCATCGTGGACGCCATCCTCTCCGGCGACGCCGACGCGGCCCGGCGGGCGGTGAGCGAACACCTGGAGGGCACGGCAGCTCTTTTGCGGGCATTCCTGTCCTGAGGCATGGAAGGGGCGGATGGCTCGTACCATCTGTTTCTAGAGTTATGGAGCACTGGTTTCAGCAGAGCATTATCGCCACAGGACGGCTGCCGCTGTTCTGTTACTTCGTCACGCTCATCGTGGCGTTCATCGCCACCCGTATCAACGTCCGCCTGATCAGGGCGAAGATCGGCTGGTTCCGCAACGTGAACGTGGGCGAGATGCACATCCACCACGTCGTGTTCGGTGTGGTGCTGATGCTGGTCGGCGGCGTCTCCGGGCTCATCGTCTCCTCCGCCTCGCAGGCCGGCTACGCCGCCGCCGCCTGCATCTTCGGCATCGGGTCCGCGCTCGTGCTGGACGAGTTCGCGCTGATCCTGCACCTGCACGACGTGTACTGGGAGGAGGAGGGGCGCACCTCGGTGGACGCGGTCTTCATCGCGGTCGCGGTCACCGGCCTGCTACTCATCGGCCTGCGCCCCCTGACCTGGGACTACGGCACGCCGGTCAACCCGGCCGCGCTGATCGTGGCCAATCTCCTGCTGGCCGTCATCACCCTGCTCAAGGGCAAGATCTGGACGGGGATGGCGGGCCTGTTCGTCCCGCCGATGCTGCTGGTGGGCGCGGTACGGCTGGCCCGCCCCGACTCCCCGTGGGCCCGATGGCTCTACGCCAAGAAGTCACCGCGCAAGATGGCCACGGCCATACGCCGTGAGGAGCGCTGGCGGCGTCCGGTGATCAAGGTCAAGATCGCCTTCCAGGAGTTCCTCTCCGGGCGTCACGATCTGCCTTCAACGCGGCGTGGCCGTCGGCATAGTTGAGGTGTCGATGTACAAGATCGTGATCACCACCGGTCAGCGGGACATCAAGTTGCGGCGGGTGAAGGGCGGCGACGTGGACTACGACGACCCGGATTTGCCCGACATCGACTGACTTCCGTCGATCAGCGGCGTGAGCAGCGGGCGTTTGGCGGTGCGGCCGTCGCCGGAGGAGCGGCCGAGGAGGCGGCGACCGATCCAGGGCCCGGCGAATGTGGCGAACCAGCGCATTTCCGCCGAGGCCGCGCGCCAGGCGCCAAGGGCGGGCAGCGGCGGGAGCGGCGCCATCCACGTGTCGTCGGCGCCGGGAAGGTCCAGGGCGTGGGCGACGGCGGCGGCGAAGCGGGCGTGGCCGCTCGGGTTCGCGTGCAGCCGGTCGACGCTCCACATCCTGGCATCCGTGGCGAAGTCGAGCGAGAACGTGTCCACCAGCGTGACCCCGGGGCGGGCGGCGGCCTCGCGGACGCGGGCGTTGAAGTCGATCAGCCTGGGCCGGAGCGGACGGGCCAGCGGCGCGATCCTGGCGATGTCGGGAAAGGTCATGGTGACCACGTGCGCGCCCGCGGCGGTCAACTGAGCGATCATGTCCGCCACGATGTCCGCCACCGCGGCGGCGTCGAAGCCGGAGCGGATGATGTCGTTCATGCCTGCCATGACCGTGACCAGGTCGGGGCGCAGTGCCAGGGCGGCGGGCAGTTGCTCTGCCCGGATCTCGGCCGCCTGACGGCCGCGGACCGCGAGGTTGGCGTAGAGGAGGTCCGGGTTGGCGGCGGCCAGGTGCTCGGCGAGCCGGTCGGCCCAGCCGCGATGGCCGACGGTGTCGTCGCCGTCCCCGAGCCCCTCGGTCTGGCTGTCGCCAATCGCGACGTAACGGGCATACGTCATGAGTTCGTCCTCCGTGTGTGGGCTGCTCGCCCGGTCAGCGTTCGGGCGGTCTCCAGGCACCAGTCGCGCATCTCGCGCTCCAGGCGGCACCCCGCGAGGCAGGAGAGGTACGGGCCCACGTGCTCGCCCTGGCTCAGGAACGTCGCCTCGTCGTGGTCGCCGCGCATGCGCTGGAGGATCTGCTCGAACAGGGCGAGCTTGGCCGCGGCCTCCTCGGCCCGCTCGCGGAGCTGCTCGATCACGGGCCCCGGATCGACGTGGTCCACGGCGTGCACCTTGACGGCGAGGTCGTCGCGGATGAGCAGGGGCTTGGACGGGGTGGCCGCGAAGGTGGCCAGCTCGGCGGCCCCGGCCTCCGTGACGGTGAACATCCGCTTGTTGGGACGGCCCGTCTGGACGACCTCTCGGCCCGCGATCAGCCCGTCGGCCTCCAGCTTTGTCAGCTCGGCGTAGAGCTGCTGAGGGGCGGCGTACCAGAAGTTGGAGACGCCGACGTCGAAGATCTTGGTGAGCTGGTAGCCGCTGTACTCGCCGCCGAGCAGCGCCGCCAGCACCGCGTGTTTCAGGGCCATGGATGGTCATGTCCATGAATGGTCATGGACATGACTATAAGCGTGTGGGGCGTACCGGTGCTAGAGGGTGGCCACCGAGCGGAGGGCCAGGCCCGCGCCGAGCAGCACCACCATCGCGGCCGTGCCCACCGGGGCGAGGCTCGAGAGCCTGGCGGCCAGGCGGCGGCCCGCCGTGGCACGTCGTTCCAGGCGATCCACGAGCTTGACCAGGAGCAGGCCGGTGACGGTGAGGGTGGCGGCCATGCCGAGGCCGTAGGCGGTCACCAGCGCCACGCCGAACCACGTGCGGCCGAGCGCGATGGCGCCGAGGAGGACGACGAGGGCCGAGGGACTGGGGACGAGCCCGCCCGCGATGCCGAGGCCCACCAGGCCTGCCCGTTTTGTCGCCCGCTCGCCCCCGTCCTCGCTCTCCTGCCCGTGACCGTGACCGTGACCGTGACCGTGACCGTGACCGTGACCGTGACCGTGTCCATGTCCATGCCCGTGGCCGTGGTCGTGCGGTGAGGTGCCGCGGCGGGCGTTCAGGAGGAGGCGGAGGCCGATGGCGGTGATCAGGGCGCCGCTGGCCACGCCCAGCCAGGCCAGCACCGACTCGCCCGCCAGCGCCGTGAACACGCTCAGCAGCAAGCCCACCACCAGCACCCCGACCGTGTGCGTGGCCGTCACCGTCGCGCCCACCACGAGCGCGTCGCGCGGGCGCCCGCGCCGCCCGGCCAGGTACGCGGCCATGATGGTCTTGCCGTGACCGGGGATCAGCGCGTGCCCGGCGCCCAGCACCACGGCCAGCCCGACCGCCAGCAGCCCGAGCGGGACCGTCAGCGAGTCGGAGCCGATCAGCCCCGTGAACGTCCGGTCCAGGGCGGCCAGGGCGTCCCCGATCGGCCCGCCGATCCCGATCCCGCCCGGCACCGTGCCGCCGCCGGGAGCGCCGGAGGCGGGCAGGCTCGGGCCGGGGGCGGTGGTCAGCGTGGCGGTGCGCTGGTCGAGCGGGTTCGCCAGCAGGTCGTCGGGGTACGCGTGCAGCTCCCTGCTCACGCTTACGGAAGGCACCGAGGAGCGGACCAGCCGCACCCCGTCGCCCACGGCGGTGATCTCGCGCCAGCCGATCCTGTCCTGCTCGAACCCGTCCGCGAACTCCACCGCCCCCGCGGCGCGGACTTCGGCGACGAGCCGGCAGGTCAGGCGGCTGGTCTGGAGGCCCCCTTGGCCGGGGGTGTACGCGAAGGAGGAGGCCGCCACGCGCCACGGCACCGTCGTGCCCGCCACCGTGAGCCGCTGGGCGGTGGCCAGCGCGGCGCAGCGGCCGGCCGCGTACGAGCCGTCCACCTGCGGCCTGGCCTGCAGCGTCGGCAGCTCGGCCAGGTCCACGACGGCGAGGTTGCGTACCTCGGAGGGCGAGACGCTCAGGCCGTTGTAGTGGTTGACGGTGAAGTTGCCCAGCGGGTGCATCGCCACGGCAGCGGCCTGGGCGGCCCCAGTGCCGAGCAGGGTGCCGAGCAGGAGACTCGCGCAGAGGGACAGCACGACGAGCCGGACCGGTCTCATGAGAACCTCGCCAATGCGGGAAGCGTCGGGTCGAAGCCGGCGTCCACCTTGACGGACCGGCCGAGCGCCTGCTCGATCTTGGCGCGGTGGTATTTGAGCAGCGGGTTCCGCCAGCCCGTGGCGGTGGCCTTCTTCGCGTACGGCAGCGCCTCGGCCGGCTTGCCCGCCTTGAACAGGGCCCAGGCCAGGGCGTCGGCGGCGACGAGGTTCGGGTTGCGCGCGTACTCGGCCCTCGCGTGCTTGACGGCCGTCGCCGGGTCCCCGTGGTCCGCCTCGAACTCGGCCCACGTCAGGTCGTCGCGCACGCCCGCGGCCTGGAACAGCTCGCGCTGAGCCTTGAGCAGCGTCCAGTCGGCGGTCCGGCCCGCCTTGAGCCTGGTCTCGCCCTGCTCCATCAGGTACTGGGGGAGAGGCAGGCGTTCGACGACCGTGTCGTACAGGGCCAGCGCCTCCGTCAGGCGGCCGCTCAGCGCGGCGGTTCTCGCCTGGCCCGCGAGCGCCGGCGTGTAGGCGGGGTAGGCCTGCAGGGCCTTGGCGTACCAGCCGGCCGCCGTGGCGACGTCGCCGGAGTGGAGCGCCAACTCGCCCAGGTAGTAGCGGGCGTAGGCGACGTCGGCGGGCGACCAGGCGTCGCTCTCTGCCATTTCGAGGTATTCGCGGGCCCCGGCCAGGTCGCCGCGCAGCTCGGCCGCGTACGAGGCGCGGGCGAACGCCGCCACTCCGGGGCGCAGGCCCATCATCTCGTCCACGGCCCGCTGCGCCCCGCGCAGGTCCCCGAGCTGCGTCTTCGCGTCGGCCAGCACGCCGTAGGCCGGGGCGCCGTACGGGTTGGCGTCGATGGCGCGCTCGGCCAGCCGTACCGCGTCGGCGAACTCGTGGCGGCCCGCGGCGAGCGCCGCCTGGCCGGTGAGCACCGCGTCGTCGCCGGACTTCAGCTTGGCGGCCGTGGCGATCGCGCCTTCCGCCTTGGTGTAGTACGACGGGTCGCCGGTGATCCTGGCCTGGTCAACGTACTGGGAGGAGAGCTGGGCCCAGCCGCGGTAGTCGCCCGGCAGGCGCTTGAGCCGCTCCTGCAGCGTCTCGGTGAACGGCTTGGCCTGCGCCACCGGCTGCTGCGAGGGCGACGCCGAGAACGAGAAGATCGTGAAGGCCATGGCCCCGAGGAGGGCCAGTCCGGCGAATACGGCGAGGGAACGCATGTCCAAGGCTCCAGTGCTGACGGACCTCGAGGGGGCGACGGCCGGCCGGCCGTGACGGGGATCACAGCCGGCCGGCCTCATATCGGCGGCAGACGGTGGGAGACGGGAGTCTGCCGCCGGGGGCGGACCGGCCTGCTTGGAGAGGGAGCAGGCCGGTCAGGGAGTTAGCGCTGGTTCACCGCGACGTTGCTGGGCAACGGGATGTACGGGAACGACTGGAGGAAGGGCTTGTCGTTCCTGTCCACCTTGTCCGTCAGCCCGGGCACGAGCTTGCCGGTCAGCGCGGCGCCGGCCACGGCCTGCAGCTCGATGTCCACGACGTCGTCGGAGAGACGGCGGCCGTTCGGGAACCCCTGCAGGTCACCGGCCAGCACGCCGAGGCGGTTCGGGTCCTTCGCGGGCGGGATCGCCATGTTCAGCCGCAGCATCTCGGAGGGGCGCAGCTTGCCCGCGTCCTTGTTGAGCACCTGCGAGTTCAGGTCGGCCTTGATCGGGCCGTTCTGCTTGGCGATGCCGGTCAGGAAGATCTCGACCAGGTCGGCACGCGGGGTCGCCGGGGCCTTGATGCCGTAGATGGCCTCGAGCAGCCTGGCCACCTCGGGGTCGGTGACCCGCTTGACCAGCGGCGCCACGTCGGCGTCCTGCTCCGGGGGCAGGGCGTTGAAGGCGTCCTTGAGCCCGGCGGGCGAGACGACCTCGTTCACCAGCGGGTTGCACAGGCGCGAGACCTGGACGTACCTGCTGCCGTTGAACTTGTCGGTCGTCGAGCAGATGCCGATCACGGGGTTGCGCTTGACGTCGCCCTTGAGCGCCAGCTCCTTGGCGGGCACCTGGATGGCCACGGTGTTGACGTTGTAGCCCTTGGTGGTGTCCTGGCCGACCTCGGACAGGTTGCCGCCGTAGAGCAGGTCGAACACGCGCAGGTCCACGAAGAACGCCTCGTCCGACTGGCCGGCGAACACCTTGCCGCCGCCGGGCAGGCTCTTGAGCGACTGGGCGCGCAGGGTGCCGTAGTCGGGCATGGAGGCCGGGCCGGTGTTGCTCGGCGCGACGATGCCGTCGCCGACCAGCGTCCTGGTGCCGCCGGGAGTGATCCTCTTGAGCGTGTAGCGCTGGCGGAAGAGCAGGTTCGGGTCGTCGAGCGAGGTCACCGGGCCGTTGTTGTAGAGGAACGTGCTGGTGCCGCGCTTGTCCTCGTTGCGGAACGTCCACTCGTAGGTGATGTCGGGCTTGGCGTCACCGTTGTTGTCGATCTTTATGTTGTAACGGGACTTCGTGGCGAACGGGTAGAAGTTCGGGCCGCCGTGGGGCTCCTCGAACGGGATCCAGTTCGCCAGCAAGGTCACCGTGTCGGCCTTGTCAGGGCTCACGAACGCGTACACGTCCGTGTTGTCGTGCTGCGGGTCGCCCGCGATCATGGGGGCCTCGCGGTGCGAGGAAGCGATGCCGGAGTCGGTACGGAGCACGGCCAACGACGACGCGGCGACAGCTGCGGCGAGGCCAAGTCCGACTAGAGCGCGCCGGTTGATCCGGAGCTCCATTTTCGGTCCTTTCGAAGGGCTGATCGGTTACTCGAGGTTCCGGCCGGGTTCCTCGACGCCCTATTCGTCCGTGGGCCGCCTCCGGATGTCGTCTCCTCCTCGAGAATGAGGGTCAACCAAAGTTGACATACTTAGGTCGTCAATTTAGGTTGACCCTGCGACGCGGTGCGGATCGTGCCGTCCCGTTCGTTGGAGAAAGTCGGGATATGTCGTGAGAGGAGATGCGGTGCTCAAGGAGTTGCTCGCCTACATCCGCCCGCACAGGAAGATCCTTTTCCTGGGTGGGCTGCTGGGATTGATCGGATCGGCCGCGGGCCTCGCGATGCCGTTGCTGGCCAAGTACGTCGTGGAGGCGTTCGGCGAGGCAGGATCGGTAGCCGGGCCCCTGTTAGGGCTGACCGCGGCGGTGCTGATCGGCGCGGCCGTGTCGGCCGGGGGAAACTACCTGATGGAGCGCACGGGCGAGGGCATCGTGCTCGGCGCCAGGCGCAAGCTCGTCGACCGGATGTTGCGGCTCAAGGTCGCGGACGTGGACCGGCTCAAGCCGGGCGACCTGCTGTCGCGGGTGACCGGTGACACGACGCTGCTGCGCGCCGTGCTGACCAACGGGATCGTCGAGTCGGTCAGCGCCGCGTTCATGCTGGTCGGGGCCATCGTCATGATGGCGACCATGGACGGCGTGCTGCTGCTGGTCACACTGCTCGTGGTGGTGGTGATCGGTGGGCTGGTCGCGCTGATCATGCCGAGGATCCGGCGGGCGCAGACACAGGCCCAGGAGGCCGTGGGCGAGATGGGCGCCGTGCTGGACCGGGCGCTGCAGGCGTACAGGACCGTGAAGGCCAGCGGCGCGGAGGAGCGGGAGATCGCGGTGGTGGGCGACGCGGCGACGCGAGCCCGTGACCGGGGGCTGCAGGTCGCCGGGTGGACGTCGCTCGCGGGAGTGGCGACGTGGATGTCGGTGCAGATCGCGTTTCTGGCCGTGCTGGCCATCGGCGGGGCCAGGGTCTCCTCGGGCGTGCTCGAGGTGTCGTCTCTGATCGCGTTCCTGCTGTACCTGTTCTACCTCGTGCCGCCGATCGGGCAGCTCGTCCAGGGCGGCGTGCAGCTCCAGCAAGGGCTGGCCGCGATGAAGCGGATCAAGGAGATCGAGGACCTGCCCGCCGAGCCGGTCAGTGCCGCCGTCGCGGGGGCCGCCGAGCCGGTCGGGGTGACGTTCGAGAACGTCGTCTTCAGGTACGGCGAGGACCGGCCGGTCGTGCACGACGGGGTCAGCTTCGAGGTGCCGCCCGGCGGGCTGACCGCGCTGGTGGGGCCGTCGGGGGCGGGCAAGTCGACGGTGTTCGCGCTGCTCGAACGCTTCTACGACCACCAGAGCGGGACCATCGGGATCGGCGGGCGGGACATCCGCGACTGGCCGCTGGGCGAGCTGCGGGCCGCGCTGGGGTACGTCGAGCAGGACGCGCCCGTGCTGGCCGGAACGCTCCGGGAGAACCTGCTCTTCGCCGCCCAGGACGCCACCGAAGAGGAGCTGCGCCGGGCCGTCGCACGTACCAGGCTCGACGACCTGGTGGTCAGGCTGCCCGAAGGGCTGGAGACGCCGGTCGGGCACCGTGGCGTGCTCCTGTCCGGCGGCGAGCGGCAGCGCGTGGCCATCGCCAGGGCGCTGCTGCGCAAGCCCAGGCTGCTGCTGCTCGACGAGGCCACCTCGCAGCTCGACGCGGTCAACGAGCTGCGGCTGCGCGAGGTCATCGCCGAGGTGGCCACCGAGACCACCGTGCTGGTGATCGCCCACCGGCTGTCCACCGTGACGAACGCGGACCGGATCGTGGTCATGGAAGGCGGCGGCGTACGGGCGGTCGGGACGCACGACTCGCTGGTCGGCGAGGACGAGCTCTACCGGGAGCTGGCCGCCACCCAGTTCCTGGTCGCCTAGCACCCCTCACCCCGCGGCCACCCTCGATGTAGGTGCAGACTCCGCTACCTGCAACGGACCGCTGGACGCGGCTCGTTGTACCCTGCGGGTGACAAAGATGAATGTTTTCATTCAGGAGGGTCACGATGAGCCGCAGCGTGCGCGCGCCGCGAGGCACGACGATCACCGCCAAGGGGTGGCCGCAGGAGGCGGCGCTCCGCATGCTCCAGAACAACCTGGATCCGGAGGTCGCCGAGCACCCCGAGCAACTTGTCGTCTACGGCGGCTCGGGGAAGGCGGCGCGTGACTGGGCGTCGTTCGACGCGCTGGTCAGGACGCTGACGACGCTCGAGGGCGACGAGACCCTCCTGGTGCAGTCAGGGCGCCCCGTGGGTGTGTTCCGCACCCACGAGTGGGCGCCCCGGGTGCTCATCGCCAACTCCAACCTGGTGCCCGACTGGGCCAACTGGGAGGAGTTCCGGCGGCTGGAGGCGGCCGGGCTCACCATGTACGGGCAGATGACGGCCGGTTCGTGGATCTACATCGGCACCCAGGGCATCCTGCAGGGGACCTATGAGACGTTCGCCGCCGTGGCCGCCAAACGCTTCGGCGGGACGCTGGCCGGGACGATCACGTTGACGGCCGGGCTCGGCGGGATGGGCGGCGCCCAGCCGCTGGCCGTCACCATGAACGGCGGGGTGGTCATCTGCATCGACTGCGACCCGCGCTCGGTCGCCCGGCGGATCGAGCACCGCTACCTCGACGTCGAGGCCGCGTCGCTGGATGAGGCGCTGCGGCTGGCGTACGCGGCGCGCAACGCCCGCGAGGCCCTCTCCATCGGGGTCGTGGCGAACGCCGCTGAGGCCGTTCCCGCCCTGCTCGCGCGCGGGGCCGAGATCGACATCGTCACCGACCAGACCTCGGCGCACGATCCCCTGATGTACCTGCCGCTGGGGGTCTCCTTCGAGGACATGGCCTCGGAACGGGACAAGGATCCCGCGGGGTTCACGGAGCGTGCGCGGGACTCGATGGCGCGGCACGTGGAGGCGATGGTGGGGTTCAAGGACGCGGGGGCGGAGGTCTTCGACTACGGCAACTCCATCCGGGGCGAGGCGCGGCTGGCCGGATACGAGCGGGCCTTCGACTTCCCCGGATTCGTGCCGGCGTACATCAGGCCGCTGTTCTGCGAGGGGAAGGGGCCGTTCCGGTGGGCCGCTCTGAGCGGGGATCCCGCCGACATCGCCGCTACCGACCGGGCCATCCTGGAGCTCTTCCCCGAGAACGAGGCGCTCGCGCGGTGGATCAGGAAGGCCGGGGAGAAGGTGCACTTCCAGGGGCTGCCCGCGCGGATCTGCTGGCTCGGGTACGGGGAGCGCAACGTCGCCGGGGAGCGCTTCAACGACATGGTGGCGTCGGGTGAGCTGCGGGCGCCCATCGTGATCGGGCGCGACCACCTCGACAGCGGGTCCGTGGCCTCGCCGTACCGCGAGACCGAGGCCATGGCGGACGGGTCGGACGCGATCGCCGACTGGCCGCTGCTCAACGCCATGCTGAACACGGCGTCGGGGGCTGCCTGGGTGTCCATCCACCATGGGGGCGGGGTCGGCATCGGGCGGTCCATCCACGCCGGCCAGGTGACGGTGGCCGACGGGACCGCTCTGGCGGGCGAGAAGCTGAACCGGGTGCTGACCAATGACCCTGGGACCGGGGTCATGCGGCACGTGGACGCGGGCTACGAGGAGGCCGCCGAAGTGGCCGCCACACGCGGCGTCCGCATCCCGATGCGCGAGTCCTGACCCCTGGGGGTCGCGGACTTGTGACCTTGGATGCCTGCGCTCGCGGGCTGGGCACCGCTCGTGCTGCGCCGAGTCCCTCCGCACGTCGTCCCACCGACGCGACGCTCGGAGGGCAGCCGTGGGCGCGCTGCCTGGGCTCTGTGCCGAATGGCGCGATGTGTGGGCGCGTGGCGGGTACGGTGCGGCTGGTGCGCGGCGCGGGCGTTCGGGGCGGCGACGGGTGCGTGGTGCGAGGTCTCGGGTGGGGGCCGTGGGGTGGTTGTGGCGTCGAGGGATGAGAATGCGGGGTGGGAAGCGTTGGAGATGGGCGTGGCGGACGGATATCACGGTGGACTGGGCGTGCTGCTGGATGGCCGGAGGCTGTCGCCCGTGCAACGGAGGATCGCGCACTACCTGAGCGAGCATCTCGACGAGGCGATCTTCCTGTCCAGCGTGGAGCTGGCCGAGCGGGCAGGGGTGAGCCAGCCGTCCGTGACCCGGTTCGCCATGGTGCTGGGGTTCGCCGGATATCCCGAGCTGCGCCAGGCGCTGCGCCCGCTGGTGCTGGGCGGCGGCGGGGTGGAGGGCCCGCAGGAGAGCCTGCTGCGCGGGGCCATCGACTGCGAGATCCGCAATCTCGCGCTCGTCAGGGAGCGCCTGTCGACGTTCCCGCTCAAAGAGCTGGGCGAGCAGCTGGCCGCCACCGAGCCGCTCCCCGTGGTGGGGCTGCGGGTCTCGTGCGGGCTGGCCACCACCTTCGCCTACTACGCGCGCCGCATCCACCCCGACGTGCGGCTGCTCACGCACGGCGGGTCGGAGCTGGTGGACGGGCTGCACGCCGCGCGCAGGGCGGGGGCGGAGTGGGTGGTGGCCGTGGTGCTGCCGAGATATCCCGCCGAAGCGGTGCAGGCGTTGGAATATGCGGAGAAAATGGGGCTGCGCGTGGCGGCCATAACGGATAAATCCGATTTCCCGGCGGAGGTCGTGCTGGACGCGCCCGTCGGCGACCGGCTCGTGTTCGATTCGCACGCGGCGCCGCTGGCCCTGGCCATGGCCCTGGTCGAGGCCATGGCCGACGCGGTGCCGCTGCGCACCCAGGCGCGGCTCGAGGAGTACGAGCGGATGACCGACGAGACCGGTACGTTCCTACCCGGCGATCCTGCGTAGCGACCGCATCGACCAGATCGTGGTGAGCACCGCCAGCACGATGAACACCGCGAACGCGATCGGGATCGACGAGTCCGACAGCCGCCCGGCGAACAACGCCCGCCCCGCCTCGACCGCGTGGTAGAGCGGGTTGATCGGAGCGATGGCCTGCATCCAGCCGGGCGCGAACGAGATCGGGATGAACAGCCCGGCCAGCAGCATGATCGGCAGCATGAAGAGGTTGAGCGTCTGCGACATGCCGTTCTCGTCGCGTACGGTCAGCGCGAGCCCCTGCGACAGCCCTGAGGCGAACAGCCCGGTCGCGGCCATGAGCAGCAGCACCAGCAGCAGCTCGACGGCCCCGATGCGCACGCCCATCGCGATCGCCACGATCAGCACGAGGATCGCCTGGCACACCAGCACGACCATGTCCTTGGCCACCCGCCCGAGCACGATGGCGGGCCGCCACGCGGGGCTGACGGCGTAGCGCTCGAGCGAGCCGTTACGCAGTTCGGCGATCAGCCCGAACCCGGAGAACAGCGACCCGAAGACCGCGATCATCATCATCGACGCCGGCGTGAACATCCGCAGCGCGTCCGTCGTCGTGCCGCCCGGCGTCAGCGACTTCAGCAGCGGCGCGAACATCAGCAGGTACAGCACCGGCTGCATGATGCCGAACAGCGGCCAGATCGGGTTGCTGAACGACTTCTTCAGCTCGTAGCCGGTGAACAGGACTATGTGGCGGATCATGCGGCGGCTCCAGCGTCGCGGAGGGTGCGGCCGGTCTTGGCCAGGAAGACGTCGTCGAGCGTGGAGCGGTCGAGCGCGATCGAGCTCAGGCTCAGTCCCTGCTCCTCGAGGGCCCGCAGCAGCGCGGGCAGCGTGTGCTCGCCGTCGTCGACGTAGACGCGCAGGAGGTCCTCGTCGACGCGGGTCTCGCGGGCGAGAGGCTTGAGCGTCTCGGCGGCCCGCTCCGGGTCGTCCACCCTGAGCGTGATCACGTCGCCGGAGACCTCCCGCTTGAGCTCGCCGGGGGTGCCCTCGGCCACGATCTGGCCGTGGTCGACGATCACCAGCCGGTCGCACAGCGCGTCGGCCTCGTCGAGGTAGTGGGTGCTGAGCAGCACGCTGGTGCCGGACTCGCGCAGCTGCCTGATGCGGTCCCAGAGGTTCGCGCGGTTCTGCGGGTCGAGGCCGGTGGTGGGCTCGTCGAGGAAGAGCAGCGGCGGGTTGTGCACCAGCCCGAGCGCGATGGCCACACGCCGCTTCTGGCCGCCCGACAAGGTACGGCCGGGGCGGTCGGCGATCTCGGTCAGGTCGAAGCGCTCGAGCACCTCGGCGGTCGCCCGCTTCGGATCGGCCATGGCGTGGATCTTGGCGGCCATCATGATCTGGGCCCTGGCGCTCGTGGTGTCCTCCACGCCGCCGGCCTGGCTCACGTACCCGAGCTTGCTCCGCACCGCGGCGGGCTCCTTGAGCAGGTCGTGACCCGCGACGGTGGCCGTGCCCGCGTCGGGGGCGATCAGCGTGGCGAGCATCCTGATCGTGGTGGTCTTGCCCGCGCCGTTGGGCCCGAGCACGCCGAAGATCTCGCCCTTCTCCACCTCGAGGTCGACACCGCGGACGGCCTCGACGGTCTGCGTGCCCTTCCTGCTCCTGGTGGTGAAGGTCTTTCTTAAGCCGTGTGCCTCAATGATCATCGGGGGGTCAACTCCTTACGGCAATTCGCCCGCCTCTACCTGCCCGATCGCCTTCTCGACCCAATCGAGCTGGGCCTGGAGCATGGCTCTTGTCAGGCGGAGGTTCTCGTCTATGTGTCGCGGCGCGCCATAGCGTTGTTTGACGCCGTACAGGCTTTCCATGCTGTCGACGCCGATCCTGAGTCGTTGCATCCTGCCATGCAGCGCCTCGAGAATCTCCTGCTTTTCCAGCCGATCCATGAACGTCAGCGCCACCTGGAACGGGTCGATGATCGGCCTGACCTCGTGCCAGGCCTCCATCAGCAGCCGGTCGAACTCCGCGCGGCCCAGTTCGGTGAGTGCGTAGACGCCCTTGCCGCCCCTCCCGGGCTCGACGATCTCCAGCAACCCCTCGTCGGCCATCTTGCCGAGTCCGTGGTAGATCGACCCGAAGGCGATGTTGGCCCAGCGTTCGGTGTTCATCGCCTCCAGCCACCTGCGGACTCCGTAGCCGTTCATGGGGCCGTCGAGCAGGGCACCAAGGATCAAGATCCGCGTCGAAGACATGGGTTCAAGTTTGTATTCAAATTTGAGTAAGTGTCAACGCCAATAAGCTGACCTTCATGAACGAACGACCGACGGCCCTGGTCACGGGCGCCTCGAGAGGGATCGGCGCGGCCGTGGCCAAGGCCCTGGGCCCCACGCATCACGTCATACTCAACGGCCGGGACGAGGAGTCCCTGGCCGCCGTGGCGGCCGGGCTGCCCGACGCGCGGCCCTGGCCGGTGGAGCTGACGGAGGTGGCGGAGGCGGACGTCGCCGGGATCGACCGGCTCGACGTGCTGGTGCACAGCGCGGGGATCAACCGGATGGGCAGGATCGCCGACCTGGCCGCCGACGCCTGGCGCGAGACGCTGGAGGTGAACGTCGTCGCCGTCGCCGAGCTGACCAGGCTGCTCCTGCCCGCGCTCAGGCGGGCCGGCGGGCACGTCATATGCGTCAACTCGGGTTCGGGGCAGCGGGCCAACCCTGAGTGGGGTGCGTACGCGGCCAGCAAGTTCGCGCTGAAGGCGTTCGCCGACGCGCTGCGGCTGGAGGAGCCCGAGCTCAGGGTCACCACCGTCTACCCCGGCCGGACCGCCACCGACATGCAGCGCGAGCTGCGCCGGTACGAGGGCGGCGAGTTCGAGCCCGAGAAGTACCTCAAGCCGGAGACCGTGGCGCGGGCCGTGCTCGCCGCCGTCACCGCGGGCCCCGACGCCCACCTCACCGAGCTGACCCTGCGACCCAGGGGCGGCCCCGTCAACTGAATGGATCCATTCACTACAGTGGGGCCATGCTTGAACCACTCGCACACATAGGACGGGATCCGGCGACCGGGGGCTACGTCAGGGACGCCTGGTCGGACGCTGACATGGAGCTACGCGAGTGGTTCGCGGGCGAGGCCAAGCGCAGGGGGCTCGACCTGCGCGAAGACCGCAACGGCAACCTCTGGGCGTGGTGGGGCTCCCCCTCGCGCGACCGTCCGGGGGTGGTGACGGGCAGTCATCTCGACTCCGTACGGCAGGGCGGCGCGTACGACGGGCCGCTCGGGGTCGTGTCGGCCTTCACGGCACTGGACATCCTCCGGCGACGGGGGACGAATCCATCCGTGCCGCTCGGGGTCGCATGCTTCACCGACGAGGAGGGCGCCAGGTTCGGGGTGCCGTGCATGGGGTCGCGGCTGCTCACGGGCGTGCTGGAGCCCGAAAGGGCGCTCGCGCTCACGGACGACTCCGGCGACACGCTGGCCGGCGTCCTGACGAAGGCGGGGCGGGCGCCGCACGAGATCGGGCGGGACGACGAGACGCTCGCCATGGTCGGCACGTTCGTGGAGCTCCACGTCGAGCAGGGCCGCGGGCTCGTCGACGAGGGACGGCCGGTCGGGGTCGGACGGGCGATCTGGCCCCACGGGCGGTGGCGCTTCGACTTCCACGGCCGGGCCGACCACGCGGGCTCCACGCGGCTGGCCGACCGGGACGACCCGATGTTGCCGTTCGCCCGCATGGTGCTGGCCGCCCGCACAGCCGCGGAGGCTCGCGGGGTGGTGGCCACGGTGGGCAAGGTACGCGTCTCGCCCGGCAACGCCAACGCGATTCCCGGCCTCGTCTCGGCCTGGCTCGACGCCCGCGGGGCGGACGAGCGCGCCGTACGCGACCTCGTCACCGAGCTGGCGCAGGCGGCGACCGCCGCGGTCCGGGAGGAGTCGTGGACGCCGGTGGTCGACTTCGACGTGGCGCTCAGGGAGCGGCTGGCGCGGGTCGCGGGGGGCGACACGCCCGCCCCGATCCTGCCCACGGGCGCGGGCCACGACGCGGGAATCCTGGCCACGGCGGGCGTTCCGAGCGCGATGTTGTTCGTCAGGAACCCCACCGGCGTGTCCCACTCTCCCGCCGAGCACGCCGAGCAGGCAGACTGCGAGGCGGGGGTCATCGCACTCGCGGACGTGCTGGAGGATCTGTGTCGCTGACCTACTGGTGCGAGCAGGCGTGGCTGCCCGACGGCGTCGCGGAAGGCGTGCTCATCGAGGTCGAGGGCGCCAGGATCGCGAGCGTCGGCCAGGGCCCGCCGGGTCCGGCCGAGCGCCTGCCGGGGCTCACCGTTCCCGGACTGGCCAACGCCCACTCCCACGCCTTCCACCGCGCCCTGCGCGGCACCGCCCAGGAGGGCAAGGGCGACTTCTGGACCTGGCGTGACCAGATGTACGAGGTGGCGGCGGCGCTCGACCCCGACTCGTACCTCCGGCTGGCCACGGCCGTCTACGCCGAGATGGCGCTGGCCGGGGTGACCTGCGTGGGCGAGTTCCACTACCTGCACCACGCGCCGGACGGCCGCCCGTACGACGACTCCAACGCGATGGGCCACGCCCTCATCCAGGCTGCCCGCGACGCGGGCCTGCGCATCGCGCTGCTCGACACGTGCTACCTGTCCGGCGGCATCGGCGCCCCGCTCTCCGGCGCGCAGCTGCGCTTCGGCGACGGGTCCGCGGAGGGCTGGGCCGTCAGGGCCGAGGAACTGGGGGCCGCGTACGAAGGGCAGCTCGACGTGGAGATCGGCGCGGCCATCCACTCGGTACGCGCGGTGCCGCCCGAGCAGATGCCGATGGTGGTCGAGTTCTCCCACCGGTTCGCCGCGCCGCTCCACATGCACGTGTCCGAGCAGCCGGCCGAGAACACCGCGTGCGTGGAGATGTACGCGGCCACGCCGGTCCAGGTGCTGCACGAGCGGGGCGCCCTCGGCC
>NZ_JBFAMX010000088.1:0-28127 GCF_040659615.1 Nonomuraea sp. NPDC049784 | reverse complement strand
TCCCAGCACATCCCAGCCCGCCAACCGGTGGTAACGCTACAAATCCGTCCGATCACATTGCGACATCACTGGCATGGACTCGCGAAACGCACTCTCAGAGCGGCATCCGGCTGCACACCCCTGAAACGCAGAAGAGGCCCCGTAGGGCCTCTGAGCTGCGCTGACTGCGTGTGGCAGGTGCAAGGTTCGAACTTGCGTAGGCTGAGCCGACGGTTTTACAGTCCCGTCGCGATCACGCTCTGACCTGGGGTTTCGTTCCTAGTCACGTCTACTTGGCCGCGTATTGGCCGTGATCAAACTCCAACGGCTCTCTGGCGGCACCGATTGCCCCTCGCATCACGGGTGATCGTTCGAGAGCCTGACTGCGGTCGATAAGGTCCGATGGTCCCGCAGTAGAGGTGGTGTGGTGGCAGCTACCTCTGTGGGGCGTCGTGCAGCGTGGCCGTCAGGAAGTCCACTGCCTGCGCCAGAGCAAGCTGAGCGGCCAGTGTGTGGCGCAGAACGCCAAAGGACGGCAAACCGTGTACGGCTCCCACGTACCTGGTCGCAGCGACGGACACACCAGCGCGGAGTTATGGCTGCGTGGGCTTCGCCCTGCTCCCACAGGACGTCAGCCACAGCCGTCATCACGAGGGCGGGAGGCACCAGCAAGGTCGGCGACGACGGTTGCACCCAGGGGTGAGGCGGCGGCTTGGACGCGTTCTTCCCACTGCTGGTGTACTGGTCTCAGAACCAGACCCTCGCTTCCCTGTGCAGATACCGTCGGCGAAGCGGCAGTAGGACGGGGTGTCGAAGTTGGCGTTTGTCACCGGGCAAACAGCACTTGAGCGGGCAGCCTTACGTCACCGCTCCGCACGGCTAGCAGCCAGCGCGGTGGCGAGATTGGGCGTCCGCGGAGTCACCCGCAACGGCCCTCCGGCCACTGTTCAGGTCGTAGGCTTGGCCGTGCCGGTTCACCGAGCGCGCCATGACATAGCGCTCCACCAGCGCGATCGGGCAGCGGTGCTTGGCGCCAGGTCGTACTCGGGGAAGACGACCGCAACTGTCGCCTGGCGTCCCAAGGACCGAACGAACTTGATCAGCAGCCATCCATTCGGCTGGAACGCCTTACACGCCTGCTCTGTGGTCGTTCCGGTCACAGATTTAGGTGCAGCACTAAACCTGATACGTCCAGATCGCGGCTGTATATCTCTTCCGAGCAGCCTGTGATCACATCACCGCCCTCACTGGACTTCTTGGTGGATATGTGCTACCGCGTGCTTGCGCCTCCACTAATATCACCCGTTCAGAAGAAGTGCAGCCATAGGGCAGGCCCCAGCAACGTCAGCGATCTGGGTGACGGACGACAGTCATGGGAGGTCCACCATCATCCACCTCGTCCTGTTCCTCCAGGAAACATGGCACCACACATAGACGACATGGTCCTGCAGTTGTGCTACAGCAAGCTCTAGGCGAGTAACACACTTATACCCATGACCGATACCCAACCATCCGCCGCACTCGTCCACCCGCGCGCCTAATCGTCCTTACGCAGTCTTGATCGGGTCATCGACTCGGGTTACGTTCGGGTGAGATGAGGAGAAGGTCATGCCGGACATAAGAACCACCGGCGTTCAACCGGAGGTCCTAGCAACTCTTACCACACAAGAGTTTCGTCGGCTCTGTTCAGTCGTTGCCATTGAGCACGGGCTGAGCATCGTTACTGCCGTACCTCGAGGTGACCACGAAGACCTAATCCTCAAGCGACGCATCTTCCTTACAACACGTGAGGTACTGATGCGCATCCTCTTCGTGCCCGCCGAGACGCGCCATCTGGATGAATTACAGAAAGACGCGGGGCGAGGTGGCTACGCCGACTATCTTCTTGTTGCACCACAGGTAGTCGACCAAGCATTACTTGAAAATGATCATACGCTAGACACAGTTCGACTTGCTCGCCTACTTTCATCCTCCGCCCTAGTCGTACCAAATACCGTAGGCGCCCCCGATGTAGACAGACGCGGCTATCGTCTCGTCGCACAACTGGCTGATGCCACCGTTCAGGATAGGCTTGGCCTGCTGTGGCTTCCGATACTAGCGAAGAATAGGCTTCCGATAGAGCTAAGCGAAGCAGGTACTCCTGAGGACCTATTTGAGAAATTCTTCTTCCGCTTGGCGACAACAGTGTTCGACTTCCAAGGCGAGCGATTCGGCACCGCTAAACGCGGCAAGCGTGTTGGTGACGCCATCCTGGTGAACCACGATGCATCAGTCGTGATTCTAGCTGACTGCAAGGCTGCTGCCGCCGGCTATGTCATGGACGTCGACGATGAGCGTCGTTTAGTTGAGTACGCGAGGAACCCTCAGCCATATCAAGGTCAAGCCATGAAGGTTCGTTACGTCCTTGTAATAAGCAGCAGCTTCCCTGGAACCGACGGCCACAGACACCCCTTTTATACACGGAGATCCAGATTCCATGATGTCGGCTCAGATCTAGCCTACTTGCGCGTCGAGGACTTCTTAGCCGCCGCACTACACCTCCTAGAGATCGCGCCCGACAATACGCATACAGCTCGCCAGATCGACTGGGCCTTCGCACTGAAAGACGGAATAGTTGGACAGGAATCGCTGATAAAGGCCGTAGACGACGCAGCTCGGGCGAAAGAGACCCTCGAAGGAGGGACTGCCTGATGGGAACATCAACCAATCGCACGTCCCCCAAGGGCAACCTAAGATGGAACGTCGCTCGGGCTGTCCTTGGGTCAAATGCGACTCCGGATGAAATACTCATGGAGATGTTCAACGCAGCTGCAGGCGATGGCGAGTGGCTCATTATGCTGACGAGTCCCGCACTTTCCGCCTACGCGCAGGCTGCACAACGTGCATGGTCTGAGATGGCGAATTACATATCCGAAGCCGATACAAGCGCTCAGGCAGTACGACTGTACGTGGAACATGTGCGTGAACATGGGTTAGCAGCAGGCGGTGGCGGGATGGCTCTACCTCTCGCAGAACGCGCACTCGCGAAAGTGTTGCTCGCCACAGCAAGACAGATCCCCACTGACTCCGACTCGCCTAAGGGCTGGTTATCGGTTAGATCCACGTACTCAGAAAGTATGGTTGCAGAGTTCCTCGGAGAAGCTCTTCGTCAGGTTGCTCAATTTCTTGTATCACGCGATATTCCTACAGTGGCCATCGCGCGAGGCGTTGTCCAACTGACTGCGGCGCAAGCAAGTAATCTAACTCGTGACGTTGGCGCAGCCGCTGTCCGTTCAGCTGACACTGGAAAGAGCATAATTATGGAGGGAGGAACAGATGCATGGCCTCAGGCGGTGAGGGCATCTTTTGCTTCTGCGATCAGCCCTCACCACAATGGGTTAGGCGATGCCTGATTATCGAGTGGTGGTGAATGATTGTGCGGCACCGCCATTTACTAGGCTTCTTCAGGTGCGTTGCGGGTCAGGCATGGGAATCACACACGAATATAACTATAATCGTGTTGCGGCCGGCCTGCCCAAAGTGATTACCGCACGCCAACAGGATTGGGCGGATGTGTTAGGAGCAATCTACTCGATCGATCTCGCCTGTAAGCGTGGCGAGGGTTCGGATTGGTATAGAACTATTGATGCTTGGATTCCTGTACGTGATCCAGAGTTATGGAACGCGCTTACCGATCAAGTTTCTAGCGTCTTCTCAGCACTGACATATGACCGTCTCAACGTCTCTTTCATAGCTGGCACGGATATGTCCGACCCCCCTCGCCAGCATACAAAAGCTTTTCCTCGCACCGTCGATGGAGTAGCTCTGCTCTCTGGAGGCGTGGATAGCCTTGTGGGTGCAGCAGTTCTGTTGGCTGAGGGCTCTAAACCTCTCCTTCTTTCCCACATGAATAGTCCGTCAGCAAGCGATGCAATCAACAAAATCGCTCCGGAGCTATCCAGGCGAGGCGCTCCAGCGCATCCAGTTACACTGACAGCTAGAAAAGCCCAGAAGGATATTGCTGGGGAAAACAGTCAACGCGCAAGGTCTTTGCTCTACATGGGACTTGGCTGCCTTATTGCAGTTGGCATGGGCGTACAGAACGTATGGCTCAATGAAAATGGAGTCATGGCCGTCCACGTTCCGCTTACCACTGCGAGGTCAGGGTCTCTTAGTACGCGTACAGCTAGCCCTCGGCTATTGACCGAGTTCTCGAAGCTAGCGTCAGCAGCTCTGGACGCTAAGGTTACCGTCCAGAATAGATTAGTTGCTCACACAAAACCCGAAGTAACCATATGGGGGCGCGACTTAGATCTCACGACTCTGCTCACGGCGACAGTTAGCTGTTGGCAGGTTGGACGCAACCCCGCACATTGTGGCCGGTGCATTCCATGCTTGATTCGCCAAGTGAGTCACGAATATGCCAGAGTGCCTGATCGCCACTACCTGTCTTACCCATTCGATGAGATACCTCCGGATAGCCCGTGGGGGCCAGTCGCCCGCGATAACGTATTTCATCTTTTGACTCAGGCGGTGGAATTGCACCAAGCCGACGAATATGACCTGATGTGGGACAAGCCTGACCTTTTAGACTCTGGACCCGGTCTCACGATCGAGGCGAGTGTCTCCATGCATAAGCGCTGGGCAGCCCAGGTGCTAGAAGTTGCGAATGCACATGCGTTCTCTAATGCCGTTCTAAACGGAAATTCGCCATGAAGATTTCGTATGGTCAACTGCGGCAGGCAGTGGTCGATCCGGCCTATCGAGTACCTAAGAAGCCTGCGCCTATGCCATCTACTGATGCGTCACTTCGTAAGGCAATTCGTATAGTGCACGAAGAGGGCGCTGAAGCTGCCCGAGCAGCGCTTCGCCAAGGGCTCAGAAGCGACTATTGGAAGAACAAGGGCCAGACACGAGCAGCAACCGCCTTCGACTGCTTAGAGAATTACATCGAACTCGCCAGCGAAGATCCGAGGCGCTGGGCCCCCGGAGGAAAAATGAGCGCCGCCATTGCTGGCGATGTCATTAATACCGCGGTGGACGGCCTCCTCATAACGAACGCAGGGTATTGGGGGCGAGTCGTTGTAACTGGGCCACTGAGCGAGCCTCTAACAGAGAGACAACGCGAAGAACTTGCCTGCCCTCCTACCTTAGCTCTGATACGCGATTTCGAAGGCGGTCTATTCGATGATCGGCGTATCCTTGGGGTGGAGATTTGGGAGCTGCGTAGCGGAATCACAGGTATCGTTGCTAGGTCGGCCGCTGAAGCTGCTCTGGTAAGAGTTCGCGCTATCCTAGACAGGCTACGCGAGTTGTAGCCATCGTCGTGTAGCTTCGCTCTACTAAATCTACAGGCCACTGAGTGGTCGCTCAGGATGCCGCACATATGAGAACTCGATGCCTGTCTGCTGTCGCACAAACCGCAGAATCACGACCGGACGGCGTTTGAGCAGGCTAAGGGGCTGTCGCGCTCCAGGCCTCGCGACGGATACGGCTGCCAGCAGATTACCGCAGTATTCCGCAGAATCGATGCCAGGCGAGGGTCACTTACCAGCAGTCCGATCCTGGAAGACCAGCTCCACGCGGGCCCCAGCAGGGACATGGTGTGGCTCTCGGGTCGGCTGAGTGGCCGCCATCAGCTCCCGCTTGCGCACCGTATTGATGCGTCCCTCGGTGCGGAGGTGGGCCAGGGCTTCGCGTACGGTGTCGCGGCCCACCTCGTACGTCTGTGAGGGCGGGGCCTCCGAGGGCAACCACGCTCCGGGCGATAGCGGCCGACCGTGATGTCGTCACGGACCGCGACCCGCGACCTGCCGGTAGACGGTACCCCAGAGCTGTAGTCGATCATGAGACACAAGTGCCTCAGAGCAACTTTATGCGATCTCGGCAGCACCTGACGATGCGTCCATGGCCTGGTGAATTGACCGGTAGGTCACGTGGGCGAAAAAGCAGGACGTCAACGGTCGCGTAGTGACGCTGACGCCTCACAACGTCCCGAGCCGTACTTGCGCCAATGAACGCCAGTCCCAAACCGTCTCCGGTCCGTCCTGGTTGACGATGTGGATGCTACGGATGGTGACATCACGCTCTGGGAGTTGCTTGCCGAGGGCCGTAATGATGGGAGCCGCCGGGCCATCAGCACTGCTGTAAGCCACAGTAACGTGCGGTATCCACGCTGTATGAGCTAGAGCACCATCTCGGCCCGTGGCCGCCCGCGTGGCGAACTTCGCTGCTTCGAGCAGTGGGCGAAGACGGTCCGCCGGGCGCGCCTCGAGGACCACCGCCTCAGGGTGGTAGAGCACGCGTCCAAGAGTGACGGTGATGGGTGCGACCCGTGCGAGTTGAGCCGTGGCTTCCTCGGCCATCACGTTTACCTGGTGATCCGTGATTTCGTGCGAGTAGCCGGCGACCAACGTGGTGAGGTGGATGAACTTATGCGGCACCAGATCGAGGCCGGGCAGGCCGGCCAGGCGGTCGTGAGCCTCTTGGACGATCGCCCGCGCTTCAGGGTCCTCCCCCAAAAGGACATGCCAGTAGAGCTGGCCCTGACCTGGCGGCAACATGAGCGCTCGTCGCTTCTCCCAGCGGTTCGCCATCCGCGTCGGCAACGGGCTCACGCATCCTCCTCGACAGGGGCGGACAGAGCCCGAGCGGAGTTGAACGTCTTGATCTGCTCGCGCAGCGTCGTCACCATATCCGAGCCGCGAAACCGAGGAGCGGCCAATCGTGCATCCATCCGCACCAGATAGTTGGTGATCGTGGACAGTCGATGTTCGGGCGGCAGGGACAGGGCGGGCATCACCTGCTCAGCCGCGGCGTCCAGGTCTTCCATCATCACGTACGCGATGCCGGCGCCGAAGCGCACCTGTGCCCAGGTGCCGGCTACCCAGGGAGCGCCGTTGGCCCATGCGTCGTCGGCCGCCGCCGCCGCACGTAGCGCCGCAGTATGGTCGCTTGCCTGGAGCGCCACCGACAGGGCGTACAGGGCCCGCCTTGGCGCTGGGCACGACCAGGGCGTCACGCCGGAGTCGCCGGCCACGGAACCGGCTGCCTCGTCCGCTCGGTGAAGGGCTTCTCGGGCTCGGCCGAAGTCGCCGAGCAGGCTTGCGGCGTTCGCTTCCTGGCTGGCCAGGAGCACCCGCAAGGGTGTGGGCGGGCTGCATTCGTAGCCGCGTCTGGCCGCGTCGGCAGAGACCGCGTATCGGCATCGCCACCGTTCGGTCTTGGCTTGGGCGCTCAACGCCGCCGCCTCGCACGCGCCGGCCTCTTGGGACAGGAGAGCTGCTCTGCCGTGGACGATGGCCGATTCGTCGTCGTACAGGTCGCCCAGCAGGATGCAGGCGTGGGCGAGGAGTTCGGCGTCGATCCGGAACAGCTCACGCGTCTGGTGAAGCCGCTGCTTGCCGCCCCGCATGAGCTCCAGCACGCGCCGGTGCAGGCGTAGCACATCGGCGAGCAGCGGCGCGGGCGCTGTCTGGGTGTGACGCTGCGTCAGGTGGTAGCGGGTCTCGTCGATCATGGCGATGGTGCTGTCGCCGACGTTGGTCTGTTCGATCCAGGCTGTGTGCTCGATCAGGTCGCCGCTCCTCGGGAGCGTCCCCACCAGCTCGCCGTCACGATCGAAGAGAACGGCCTCGTCCATGCCGAACACGCGGCAGTACAGCAAGGGGTAGGGATCCTTCGGACGGCTGTTGCCCGCCTCGTGATCCTTGATTCTGCGGACCACCGACTCGAACTCAGGCAAGGCGATCTCCTCGCCCGCTGCCTGGAACAGGTGCCTGGCCAGTTGCTTCTGTGACCAGCCACGCTGACGTCGCTCGTCACGAATGCGTTCGGCCCACCGGGGAGTCCTGGGCTGTTCCAGCATGCCGTCGCACCTCACCACCGAGTTGGGGGACACGGTCGCCGCCCCCAGTGTCCCCCAACCGCATCTGTCTACGCTTCGTTACTGAGCGTTGTGATGGATTCGTGTACTGGGACACGAATCACCTAGACGCCGACACCAGATCCGGGCTCGACGAGCTCTTGCGTGCCACGGCTCAAAGCGTTCGCCAAGCCTCCACGCTGGCGGCGCTCATACAGGATCTTCGGGACCGACAGCTCGCCGTACTGCGCGACACCTATCCGGCTTGGGGCATCGTCCTTGAGCGCGATTCCGCGGAGAGGCTGTGGTGGATCGCCGTGCCACGTCGGTCTCTGACAGTCGAGTTGGTGGCAGAAGGCGTCACGCGCATCGTCCGCGGTGAGGACGCGATTGACCTCGCGACAGCTCTGGCCTGGCAAGCGACTCTGATCAACAACGTCGAGAACCGTGCAGGGTCTCCACACACCTGTCCGGCTCGCCAACTACAGGGGCGGCCGGCATGACGTCGACGCTTGAGCAGGCATGCGATCTTGATCTGCGAGGTGCGTTCAGGCGCTTCTACGTCTGTCGCGACGCCGCAGGGCTCTGGCACGCGACGCCGCTGCCCAAGCTGACGGCAGGCGAAGTCGCCTATGGGGTCCTGCCGGAGTTGGTCGCCGACTCGCTCCTGCAGCTGGCCTACAAGTGCACGTGGCAGCGGAGCCGTCGCAAGGTCTACCGGTACGTGAGGAAGTACGGGGCGGGGGAACTGGGGCATGGCCCAGCCTCCTGACGAGCCCGTACCTGAGTGGGAGCCGTACCGGCGTCCTCCGAAGGACCGCATCCGGATCACAGAGACCTCATGTTGCGGCGCCTACGAGTGGGCCTGCCAAGGCGGGCAGTTCCTCATCCTCCGGCGCACCTCTACGAACCAGTACGAGGAGACAGCCAGAGGGCTGTACCGGCATGCGCGGCAGGTTTGGCAGGCGTTGCTCGTCCTTCACGAGGACGGGCACAAGCGGAAGGCGCGGGCTCGGGTCGCCGCTCGCCCTAATCGGCGTAGCCGGGCGCTTCCTGGGAACCCCGCTGCCTGAAGCAGCACCGCGGCGACACACAACTTCTCTTCGAACGCGGGAAGCTGATCCAATCTGCGGCGTTGCGCGGCATAGCGCGAGCCGCCATGTCCGCGATGGCGAGCGAGGGGTTGTGGGCTTGAACGCCAGCAGGCCGCGTTCTGCGGATTGCGCGGTGCGCCGGGAAGATCTACGCCCGTCCACCAGCCTAAACAAGCTGGTTCCGTACGGCGTCCCCTCGCCGAGCGCAGGGAAAGACCAAGGGGTGACATGGTCCGCGAAGCTTCGCCAGTGGCCATGTCCCCCGCCCTACCCTAGAGACACTGTGCCTCGGCGAGGGAGCGCGATGAGCAAGGCAAAGGACGCCCGTATCTACGTCCGAATTGCAGAGGACATCCGCAATCGCATCCTCCAGGGTGATCTGCCAGCCGGTGCCATGCTGCCGTCCGAAGCCACTCTTGCCAGCACGTACGGCGTGGCAAGAGGAACCGTCCGCCAGGCGGTCGCCGAACTGGAGCGCTCAGGACTCGTAGCAAGCGAGGCCGGCCGTGGCCGTCGAGTGACGAGCGAAGACCCCGCCTCCCCCCGTGCAGCAACGACACAGTACGAGTCGATTGCCGAGACCCTTCGAACGCGCATCGAGAACGGCGAGCTGGTGCCTGGCCAGCAGTTGCCAGGAGAGGCCGCAACAGCGGAAGAGTTCGGGGTGTCGAAGGGCACGGCCCGCCAGGCGCTGCAACTCCTGGCCGGCGAACGGCTCATCACAGCCGTCCACGGCAAGGGCTGGTTCGTCGGCGGCCCCGAGCACGCGCGAACCCGAGCCGACGCGGTCGCCGCCGAGTTCCGGCAGGACATCTCCACAGGCAAGCTCGCTGTGGGGTCCGTCCTGCCCGGAGAGAACACACTCGCCCAAGAACGCGGCGTCGGCCGCATCACCATCAGGCGCGCCTTCGCGCTGCTGGAAGCGGAAGGAGTCATCGAGAAAAGGCCCGGTATGGGCCGCGTCGTCAAATCACGAGCCGAAGGTGACACGTGACCGTATCTCAGACGCCCTCGATCCCCTTCACCACCACCGAAGCACTGGCGACCTTGCACGAGACCTGTGAAAGCACAGGACTGGCCAGCCAAGACGCCCGCCTGATCCGCCTCGGCGAGAACGCTCTGTTCGCACTCCCCGCCGAGCAGGTGGTCGTCAGGATCGCGCGCAGCGTCGAGGTGCTGGACGACGTACACAAGGAAGTAGCCGTCTCGGCCTGGCTGAACGACTCCGGGATACCGGCGGCGAGAACGACGGCGCACGACCAACCGCTCATCGTCAGAGGTCACCCGGTAACGCTCTGGCACCTCATCCCCGACAGCGGCTCGTCCGCGACCCTCGACGACCTGGCCGGCGTCCTGCGCGAACTCCACGGCCTGGCCGTCCCCGCCGACCTCGAGCTGCCGGCGATGGACATCCTCAGCCGCGTCTCCGAACGCATCAACGCGGCGTCCGTCCTCACCGACGAGGATCGAGACTTCCTGCTGACGCGCCGACGCGAGCTGCAAAGCGCGTACGACGAGCTGGCCTTCCCTCTCACGCCGTGCGCAGTCCATGGTGATGCGCACAACGAGAATCTCATCAGAACCGTCGACGGAAGGGTCCTGCTCATCGACTTCGAGCGCTTCGCGTTCGGCCCACCGGAGACGGACCTCGCTGTCACGGCCATCGAGCACACCGTCGGCTGGGGAACGCGCACCGAATATGACCGGTTCGCGGAACGGTACGGATTCGATGTTCTGGCCTGGGAAGGCTACCCGGTGCTCAGAGACATCAATGAGCTGAAAATGACGACGTGGCTCATGCAGAACGTCGACGAAGACGCGGCCATAGCTCGGGAGTTCCGCAATCGCATGAACTCGCTGCGGAATCCCGACGCACCTCGCCGCTGGCGTGCTTTCTAAGGTCGATGTCCTGGGTCGGGAGATGACCGCCCCGCAGGAGCGCAGTACGGGTGCCACTTATTCGAAAATCAAGGTCGATGTCCGGGGCTCACGTGCCGTATCCGACATGTTGTGACGGCTGTCAGTCGCAGGGATGCAATGCCCCTTTCCAGCAGCCTCAGCTCTCGTCGCTCAAGATCACCGATAGGGTGCGCCAGAAGCAAAAGGAGCCCCTGACGTGTCACCCTCAGCCCCGTTAGCCTGGTTGGCGGCCCTCGCCGCTGCGGCCTACCCCACCTGGGACACCTGGAAGACCAGGTTCGACTGGTCCTCCCTGTTCACGGCCGCCGACGTGCCCGAGCAGTACCTCGCGCAGTTGCACTACGAAGGCTTCACCGAGGGCGTAGTGAGCTGCGTACGTCCGTACGACGCGATCGACCACTCGCCGTTCCTACCGCTGCGCGACGACCTCGCCACCCTCACCGAACTCGCGACGACCTGGGCCGTGCCCCTGCTGATCGTGCTGGTCGCCCTGATGCGGCGGCATTCGGCGACGGCGGGACCACGTGCAGCCTGGGTGCTGGTCCTGATCGCGCTCGCCCGGCCGCTCTCGGCCGACTACCAGGGGGACAGCATCTGCTCGGGCTCACTGCCCATGTTTACCCCGAACTGGTTCGAGGCTCTGTCCGGCGGCTGGGGACTCTGGGAGTTGTGCCTGCTGGCGGCTGCCCTGCTGGTGCTGCTCGCTTCGGACTCCCCGGCGCCGCCGATCTCTGGGCGGCGCGCGCTGACGACCGTCATGGACGCCCTGGTGGTGTACGGGCTGGTGGGCCTCGCCCCTCTCCTCACCGAAGACGAATCCCTGCGCGCCGGCCTGCTGTACCAACTCCAGTTCGACGGCCTCCGCGATGCCCCTGCTCGGCTGCTGGTGCTCGTGCTGCCGCTCGGTTACCTCCTGTGGAGATACGGCCGGCCGCCTCGCCGCGGGTACGACAGCTAATCGCTCTCCGACGAATACTTTCGAGCAACGACGGCGTTGAACTCCGCCACCAAGCCATCGTCCGCGTACGCGTTCAGGTCTGCTTGCAGGTCTCGGATGTACCGGAGATAGCGCTCCGACTTGAGCGGCCCGGCGAGGTCGATGGCCTCCAGCGCGACGGCCGCGGCCTGCGACGGGTCGCCTATGTGCACGTAGCTCGCCGCCTGGACCAGCCGGTCGAAGGCGAGGGTCCGCACGTACATCGGATCGCAGAGCCCGACCGCCTGGCCGACGAACTCCATCGCCCGGGACGGCTTGCGAAGGTCGCGGTAACAATGCGCGCCCTCGCTGGCCAGTTCGGCGGCATCGAAGTACCCGACCCACGAGGGATCATCGTCCACGTTGCGCTTGGCGAACCATTTCTCCGCCTCAAGCAGGGCTCGCGCGCATGCGGCCTCATCGCCGTTCCCGGCGTGCGCGCGGGCCTCCATGGCGAAGAACAAGGCCATGGGCGTCGCAGTGGACGCGTTACGGCAGCCCTCCTGCGCCGCACGCGCGAGTTGGATGGCCTGGTCGTATCGGCCCAGATAATTGGCCTGATGGCTCATGTCGGCCAGGATCAGGCCGCCCAGCATGCGATCTCCGGACACCTGGGCGAGGCGCAGTCCTTGCAGGAAATAGCGTTGCGCGAGCCCGTGTCGGCCGAGGTCGTACGCCGTCCATGCGACCAATTCCGTGATTTCGGCCGCCGCCGCGTACAACGCCCGCCCTACCGACTCCTCGAATTTCCCGTCGAGCATGGGAACGACTTCTCGGTGGTAATACTGGACGAGCGCGGAACGTGCATGTCCGCCCCCGAATTGAAAACCCATGCTGGCGAATAGCTCTGTGGTGGCGCGAATGGTCTGCACGTCCCACGGGCCGACAGACGGGCGCGCGTGCTCCCGTACCAGCACCGGCTCCGGCCGCGACAGGAGCCACGCGATGAGGGACTCGTTCCAGGCGTCCGGGACGACCACCGACTGAAGCGCCACGGGATCGTCTGCGAGGTCGCGCCGCGTCAGGCCCAGCAGCCTACTCCCCACGTCGGAGATGCCGCCGCCATGAGCCAGCGTGCGTTCCAGCGTCTCCGGAGTCACGACGCTGGCGAACCCGATGTCGTCCAGGGTGAAGGTGACCCCAGCCTTCCTGCTGAGCGCCTCGGCGATGAAGCGCGCGGTGGCAGGCCGCGGTTTCACCCCGTCGAGCCAGCGTTTGACGTCGACGTGCGTACAGCTCAGGGTTACGCCTTCTTCTTGCGCTATCTGTCGCACTCGTGAAGCAAGTCCCGAATTAGAACAATCAGCACGCCGCATAGCGCCAGCAAGCCCCACATTGGGCATTCGAGACATCTTCACCTCCGCATGTGCACGCCTCGGCAATCATGGCGCGAACACGGCCTTATGCGCCCGCTTTCCCGAGAAATACCGGCCCGCGTTTCTCCTGGTCAGGGCTTGAATCACCCCCAAAAAGCACCCCCTGTGCATTCAGTCCCGATCATGAGCACGGTGTTGCCAGAGGGCCCGGCGCGGAAGGCTTAAGTCAGCAAGAGCGGCTGAGTCGAGCACCGCAGGACTCCAACACGAACCGTCCTGAAGACTTGACTCTCCGTAGCTATACATGTTCTATGTCTCTTAGTACCTGCTTGCAGGTCAGAACCGAGAGGGCTCAACATGCTCGTCCGTCCGCGCAAGGTGCTCCCGACCGTCATCACGATCTGCCTCGGCCTCTACGCCCTGAAGGACCCGGAGGGCGCGGCCACCGTGGTCAAGGCGGCGGCGCACCTGGTCATGAGCGCTTCCGAGTCGCTCGCCCGGTTCATCCAGACCGTCAGCAACTGATCACCAAGGAAAGAGACCCGACAGTGGCTCACAACCCGAACCGCCCGCTCCACCCGGCGCGCATGTCGCTCGCCGACCTCGAAACCGTCTGGCAGAGCGGCGACGCGACGCCGCTCCCCGAATGCACCTACGACCCGGAACTGCACACCGGCCCGCGACTCACCATCGAGAGCACCGAGGAGCGCGCCGCCCGCGAGGCCGTGGCGCGCGAAGTGTGCCTCACCTGCCCGGCCCTGCAGCTCTGCGAGCTGTACGCGAGCCAGGCCCGCCCGACCTCGGGCATCTGGGCCGGCCGTACGCCCGCCGAGCTGACGACCCACACCACCCCACTGGAAGACATGGAGGTGGCCTGAATGGCACGCCGCACCCGTACCCGCTTCTGGGACCCGTCCGGCCGTCGCTACGGCATCCCCACCTACCTGAGGAAGAAGATCCCGCCGCACCTGCGCACCCTGCGCCAACTCGCCGCCGAAGGGCTCCGGCCTGGCGGCCAGGGACCCCAGGCACAGGTCTTGTGGTGCTCGCGCGTCCCCGGCCCGCCCCGAGTTCGCACCGCCTACCTGTACGACGTGCGGCTGGCCCTGCCGAAGCGCGCCCCTGGCCGACGCACCCGGACAGCCACGCCGAAGGGCCGTACGTGTCCGGAGTGCCTGACCGAGGCCATCGACCAGCGCCTGGGCGTGTGCCCGGACTGCGCGGAGGAGGCGGCAGCATGACCGGCCACGCCGCTGACCGCGTACCGACGAAGGAAGGACACGCGATGACCACGGCCACCCCGCGCCCGCTGACCGAAGGCGAGCGCAGCGCGATAACCGCCACCGCAGCCGTCACTGCAGCGCTCGGACTGCTGGGGTTCATCAACAGCTTCGAGCGTGTCGCCACCGCGGCGGAGCCGTCGTTCGGATGGTTCTCCTGGACCGTTCCACTCGGCATCGATCTCGGCATCGCCGTGTTCTCGGCGCTGGACATCGTCCTGGCCCGGCTCGGCATGCGGCTGGGCTGGCTGCGGTTCATCCCGTGGGCGCTGACCGCCGCGACGGTCTACCTCAACGTGGCCGCCTACCTCAGCGTGCCAGGGCAGACGGATTGGTTCGCCGTCGTCGCGCACGCCCTGCTGCCGCTCCTGTGGGTCATCGCCATCGAGGTCGGTGCCCACGTGGTCCGCAAGCACGCCGAGCTGGCCAGGCCCGACCGCATGGACGGGATCCGCCGCTCACGCTGGCTACTCGCTCCGCTGGCGACGGTCTCCCTGTGGCGCCGCATGGTCCTCTGGGAGATCCGCAGCTACCCGGAGGCCCTCGGCAGGGAGCGCGAACGCATCCTGGCCCGTACCGAGCTTCAGGACCGATACGGCCTGCTGTGGCGGTGGAAGGCCACCCGGCGCGAGCGAGCCCTGTACCGCCTCGGCGAACTCACGCCCAAGCACACGCAACTACCGGCTGTGAAGCGCCCCCAGATAGAAGCTCCCAACACCGCTCAACCGCTGGCCAATCCCAAGCGACGCGGCCGTGGAAGCAAGCGGACCCAGAACACGACACCACCGAACGTAGGAGACCTCTTGCCACTGGGACGGCACATCGCCGCCGACCTGATTTCACAGGGCGAGCCCCTCACCCGTGACCGCCTCCGCGATGCCATCCGCAACCGCGGCCAGAGCATCTCGACCGACCGCGCAGGCGCGCTCCTGGCCCAGCTCAGAGCGGAAGGACCCGTGCCCGTACCCGAGGGTGAGGCCGCCTGATGAGCCTGACCGTCACCACCATCCGGATCAGCTCCGACCGGTGCCTGAACGTCGCCGAACTCCGTGCGGGCGGATGGACCGTCACCGGCTATCCCGGACGCCTCTTCGATCGCGACGAGGCCACGACCGCCATGCTCCTGGCCGAGTTGCTCGCCCTGACCCTGCCGACCGAACTCGACATCGCCCAAGCGGACGGACCGCACGCGCCGACCGCTGACACCAGACCCACCGACCGCCCGGACGAATCGCGGTCCGACCGCGCATCGTCCCTGACCGTCACGTGGGGCGCGGCCTCATCCGCCAAGACAACGACCGCGCCCCAGGACCCCACCACTCATCAGGCAGCAGAGGTGCATTCATCATGACTCACCGACCGGACGACCCCAACCACGACCCGAACGAGGACCGCGCTCCCGACCGGTCCGGCGAACCGACCTCGGACCGCCAGGACGACAAGGGGGCGGACATCGTCGACCTCGACGCCGCCCGGTCCGGACGCAACACCGACCGTTCCCAACCGGAGCCGAAGAAGCCTGCGCAGAACGACGCGGACGGACCGGTCCTTGAGGGCGAGATCATCCGCGTGGACCAGCCCGGTCCGGCCCGGACGGACTGGCGGGCGAGCCTGGAACGGAAGGCGACCAGCCGTCAGCCGCTCATCCCGCTCTGGCTGCGCTCACGCGCCGAGGCCATCGAGACCCTCCGCTGGGCGAGCCTCCACTACACGTACGTCGCGGGCTACCAAATCCTCCGCACCCCGCTCTACGCCGGACGGCTGACCGCCCGCGCCCCGCGCGGCTTCGTCCGGCTCGTGAACGGCCTGGTGCGGTGGACGTTCGACCTGGAGGGCGAGCCCGCGCGCGTGGCCGCCGTCCGGAAATCCGACTACGAGGGGTACCTGAAGCTGAGCAGGCAACGAGACTCACGTGTACGGCTGCGCGCCTGGATCACCGGAACGATCCTGGTCACGCTGCTCGTTCTGGCCATCGTCGTGACCAACCAGCCGACCGCTGCCCAGTGGGGGATGCTCGCCGTGGCCATGGCCGCGCTCGGCATCCTCGGCAAGCCCGCCGACCGGCCACTGATCAACCGGGCCGTCACCGCGTCGGAGGTGGAGAAGCTCACCAGCGACATCGTGATCCGCGCGCTGAGCGTGCTCGGCATCGCCGGCATCACCCAGGCCCTGTCCAAGAACCCCAAGGACGCCATCCGGTTCGTCGCCCCGATCACCCGTGACGGTCCCGGCTGGCGTGCCGACATCGACCTGCCGTACGGCGTGACCGTGGCCGACGTGCTGGACAGGCGCAAGCAGCTGTCCGGCGCGCTGCGCCGCCCGCTCGGCTGCATCTGGCCGGAGGGCGACCCCTCCGTCCACGAGGGACGGCTGATCCTGTGGGTGGGCGACAAAGACCTGTCCAAGACGATCGTGCGGTCTCCGCTCAAGCGCGCCGGCTCGCACGACGTGTTCAAGGGCATCCCGTTCGGCAACGACCCGCGCGGACGCCTGGTCACCGTGCCGCTCATCCAGCACAACGTGCTGATCGGCTCCCAACCGGGCCAGGGCAAGACCTCGTCCATCCGCGAGCTGGCCGCCGGGATCGTGCTCGATCCCACGGTCGAGGCGTGGTTCCACGAACTCAAGGGCACCGGCGACCTGGACCCGTACGACAAGGTCTGCCACCGCTACGTCTCCGGCATCGAGGACGAGGCCATCGCCTACGCCGCCGACTCCCTGACCCTGCTGCGGAAGGAGGTCATGCGCCGCTCGGCCGCGCTCAAGGCCCTGCCCGCGGACCTGTGCCCGGACAAGCGCGTCACCCGGCAGATCGCCGACAAGCGCTCGCTGGGCCTGCATCCGCTGGTCTGCATCATCGACGAGTGCCAGAACCTGTTCGCCCACCCCGAGTACGGCGACAAGGCAGGCGATGACGCCGAGTTCATCATCAAGCTCGGCCGCGCCCTGGGCGTCGTCCTGATCCTGGCCACCCAGCGCCCGGACCGCGACAGCCTGCCCACCGGCATCTCCGCGAACGTCTCCATCCGCTTCTGCCTGCGGGTGGCCGGCCAGCTTGAGAACGACATGTTCCTCGGCACCTCGGCGTACAAGAACGGCATCCGCGCCACCGTCTTCGTCCCGGAGAAGGACGCCGGCACCGGTTACCTGGTCGGCGCGACGCCGATGCCCAAGGTGGTCAAGGCCGCCTACCTCAACACCCCGGAGACCCAGCTCATCGCCGACCGCGCCTACGCGCTGCGCAAGACGGCAGGCACACTGACCGGCTACGCCCTCGGCGAGACCGCCGAGCAGGCCGCGCCGAGCTTCGACCTGCTGGCCGACATCCTCGCCGTGGTCCCGCCGTCCGAGGCCAAGGTGTGGAACGAGGTCGTCGTGGATCGCCTGGCCGAACTCCGGCCCGACATCTACGGCGCGTGGGCGGCGCTGGAAGGCGGGGCGAAGACGGCCCAGCTCACCACCGCGCTCAAGCCGTACGCCGTCCGGACCATGCAGGTGTGGGGCACGCCGGAGAGCGGCGGCAGGGGCGCCAACCGCATCGGCATCGCCCGCGACGACATCACCACCGCCATCACCCAGCGTGACAAGGGCAAGGCGTCGTAGCCCGCCCGATCGCCTCTAGACCTAGAGGCGCGCCCCTCTAGGTCTAGAGGCTCCCCTAGAGCCCGAAACCCTGTTCTACCTGGACTCTAGCGCCTAGAGCCCGACCTGCGGAAACCCTGGAAACGGCCCTGGAGGCCCTCATGGCCAGCGTCATCGCCCTTCTAGCAGCCTGCCTACCGTTCGTCACTATCAGCTACGTCATCGTGTGCCTCGCGTCGCCCTGGGGCCGCTGCACCCGATGCCGCCCCGGCGGCAAGAACCGCACCTGCCGCGCCTGCAACGGCACCGGCAAGCGGCCCCGCCTCGGCTGGCAGCTCTACTTCTACGCCCGCCGCCTCCACCGCGACGGCAACCACTGATGCCGCCCTCTGAGGAGATCCACATGCACGACCTCACCCGCTACGCCCTGGCCGCCGCCGCCCGCGGCTGGCACGTCTTCCCGCTCACCCCGTACGACAAGCGCCCGCTCTCCGGTTTCACCGCCTGGGAGCAGCACGCCACCACCGACACCGCACTCATCCGCCACATGTGGTCCCGAGGCCCGTACAACATCGGCATCGCCTGCGGACCATCCGGCCTGGTGGTGCTCGACCTGGACGTACCCAAGCCCGAAGAGCACCCGCCGGCCGACTGGGCGCGCCCCGGCATCAACGACGGCGCGGACGTCCTGGCCTCGCTCTGCGAGCAGGCCGGCCAACCGCTTCCGCTGAAAACCTTCATGGTCCGCACCCGACGCGGCGGCACCCACCTCTACTTCACCGCCCCGGCCGACACCGACCTGCGCAACAGCGCGGGCAAGCTCGGCTGGAAGATCGACACCCGGGCGCGCGGCGGCTACGTCGTCGCCCCCGGCAGCCGCGTCACCCTCCCGGACGGCATCGGTTCCTACGACGTCCTGCACGACCCGACTCCGACCACGCTTCCAGCCTGGCTGACCGAGCGCCTCAGCTCTCCCCCGCCATCCACGTCCAGCACATCTGCGGGGGCAGTGCTGGCCGCCTGCGGCGGGGACCGCGCAGCCGGATACGCCCTGGCAGCACTCCGTGGCGAGGTCGAACGGGTCCTGGACGCCGTACCCGGCACCCGCAACGACACCCTCAACCTCGCCGCATTCGCCCTGGGCCAACTCATCGCGGCCAGCCTGCTCCCGCGCACCCTCGCCGAGGCATGTCTCCACAACGCCGCCGAGGCCATCGGTCTCGACTTCCGCGAGGCATTCAACACCATCCGCTCCGGGCTCGACAGCGGCCTACGCCGACCAAGGAGGGCCGCCGCTTGACCACCAACGGACGCCCCACCGCCGAGACCATCCTGAGCAACCTCGGCGCCGCACAACAGCTCACCGACCTCCACAACGCACCCGCGCCATGGGACGCCCCGGCACCGCTCGGCCAGCGTGGCGAGCTCCCACCCTTCCCAGTCCACGCCCTTCCGAGCTGGGTCGCCGACCACGTCAGCGCCGTAGCAGAGGAGACACAGACACCACTCGACCTTGCAAGCTGCGTCGCCCTGGCCGCACTGTCCACCGCAGCCGGTGGCCGAGCCGTCGTCAACGTCCGCGGCTCATGGGTGGAGCCGGTGAACCTGTTCGTCCTGGTCGCCATGCCACCCGGGTCACGCAAGTCCGCCGTGTTCCGCGCCATGACCAGCCCACTCGTCCAGGCAGAACGCGCCCTGCTCAGCCGCATCGGCCCGCAGATCACCGAAGCCGAAGTCGCCCGCCGACTGGCCGAGGACCTCGCCGAGAAGGCCGCCCGCGCGGCCGGCTCGGCGCGCGGCAAAGCCGCTGCCGAAGCGATCGCCGAGGCCCAGAGCGCAGCACTCGCCGTGGAAGAGATCAAGGTCCCGGTCAAGCCACGCCTGATGGCCGACGACGTCACGCCCGAGTCCGCCTCCACCATCCTCGTGGAGCAGGGCGGACGCCTCGCCGTCCTGTCCGCCGAAGGCGGCATCTTCGCCACCCTCGCTGGCCGCTACTCCGGCACGCCCAACCTGGACCTGTTCCTCAAGGGCCACGCCGGAGACCCGCTCATCATCGACCGCCGAGGCCGCAGCGAACGCGTCGACCAGGCCGTCCTGACCATGGGCCTCGCTGTCCAGCCCGAGATCGTCTCCGACATCGCCACCATGCCCGGCTTCCGCGGCAAGGGCCTGCTCGGCCGCATCCTCTACAGCCTCCCGAAGAGCAACGTCGGCTACCGCAACGTCGACGCACCCACCGTCCCGCAACACATCGCCGCCCGCTACGACGCCAACCTGCAACGCCTCACCATCGACATGCACGACTGGGACGACCCCGCCCAACTCGTCCTGTCACCCGAAGCCGCCGCCATCTTCACCGAACACCGCCGCCACACCGAACGACGCCTACGCCCAGACTCCGGCGACCTCGGCCACATCACCGACTGGGCGGGCAAGTTCGACGGCGCCGTCATGCGCATCGCCGGACTCATCCACCTCGCCGGCCGAGTCGAAGACGGCTGGCGCCACCCGATCAGCGCCGACACCGTCAACGCCGCCATCACCATCGGCCAATACTTCGTCGCCCACGCCCTAGCCACGTTCGACGCCATGGGCGCCGACCCCGACCTCGAAGCCGCCCGCACCGTCCACGCCTGGCTGTACCGCACCGGCACCACCCGCTTCACCGTCCGCGAAGCCTTCACCGCCCTACCGCGCAACCGCTTCCGCAAGGTCACCGAGCTAGAACCCGCCCTCGACCTGCTGGAGCAACTCGGCTGGATCCGCCACGAACCCGAACCACCCCGCACCGGCCCCGGCCGCCGCCCCTCACCGGCCTACGCCGTCCATCCAAGCCTCCACCAGCAAGCAGCTTGAGAAGGAATCGCCCTTGAAGACAACAACCCGCACTGACGAAAAGCTCACCGTCGCCGAGGTCTGCGCCGAACTCAAGATCGCCCGCTCCACCTTCTACGACTGGCGCGCCAAGAAGCAGGGCCCGCGCTGCATCACCCTCGCCAACCGCGAACTCCGCATCCGCCGCTCCGAACTCGACCGCTGGCTCAACGAACGAGAGGACGCCGCCTGATGGCGAAGACCACCTACAGCGTCCGCTTTTGGGCGATCAAGGCGTACAAGGGCACCAGGGTCACTACCCACACCGTCCGCTGGATCGTGGACGGTCGCGAGTGGAAGGAGCCCTTCCGCACCCTGGCCCACGCCGAGAGCTTCCGCGCCCAGCTCATGACCGCCGCCCGGCAAGGCGAGGCGTTCAGCGTCGCCACGGGCCGACCCATCTCCTGGCAGAGTGAAGAGACCGCCCTCACGTGGTTCACCTTCACGCTCTCCTACATCGAAGCCAAGTGGCGCTACGCCGCACCGAACCACCGCCGAGGCATCGCCGAGGCCCTCACCGACGCCACAGAAGCCCTCCTGACCAAACAGAACGGCGGGCCAGACACCGACACCCAACGCGCCGCCCTCCGCTGGGCCTACAGCGAGCGTCTACGGGGCGCCGCAGAGCCGCCGGCCGAGCTGGCCGCGACACTGCGCTGGCTCGAAGCCAACACAGTGCCCATGACAGCATTCGAGGAACCGGGCAAGGGCGCCCTCCTCACACGCGCCATGCTCGACCGGATCAGCCAGACCAGAGACGGCAGGACCGCTGCCGCCAACACGGCGAACCGCAAGCGCATGAGCCTGAACAACGCCATGGAGTACGCCGTAGAGATCGGCGCCCTGTCCTCCAACCCACTCAAGGCAGTGAAGTGGACGAAGCCGCGCACACTCACCAGCGTCGACCCACGAGTCGTGATCAACGTCGAACAGGCCCGACGCTTCCTAGCCGCCGTCCAGCGCCAAGGCGCCCGAGGCCAGCGCATGAAGGCGTTCTTCGGCTGCATGTACTTCGCCGCCCTCCGGCCGGAAGAGGTAGTCGACCTACGCCAGGAGCACCTCATCAGCCTTCCTGAGGAGGGCTGGGGCGAGATGCGCCTCACCCACGCCGAACCTCGCGCAGGCAGCCGCTGGACTAATAGCGGCAAGGTACGCGAGCGCCGCGCGCTCAAGCATCGGGCGGACGGGGAAACTCGCGCCGTACCCATCCACCCGGAACTCGGCGCGATGCTCCGAGAGCACATCCAAGAGTTCGGCATCGGCCCCGACAGGCGTATCTTCATTGGCCCGCGAGGCGGCCTCATGACGGATCGCGCCTACCTGAAGGTCTTCCACGAGGCCCGCGCAGACGCGTTCACTTCGACAGAGACACAATCACCCTTGATGCTCGTCCCCTACGACCTACGCCACGCATGCGTGTCTACGTGGCTGAACGCGGGCGTCCCCGCACCCCAGGTTGCCGAATGGGCAGGTCACAGCGTAAACGTTCTGTTGCGTGTCTACGCTAAGTGCATTCATGGCCAGCAGGGTGAGGCGATGCGACGCATATGGGACGCAACCAAATCCTGAAGCTGTGCCGACCAGCGCAAAACGATGCTCCCAGAAAACGCATCAGCCCGTCACTCAAGCCTGCGAGTGACGGGCTCACCATCAGTAATCGTCGGATCCTGCGAGCCGACGAGTTCGTCTAAAGCCTGCTGAGCCTGTGACGCTATGGCGCCGTGTCCCGAATCGATGGCCAAGCGGTAAGCCTTTTGAGCCTCCTCAAGTTCCCCCTCCCTCTGAAGCATGCTTCCCAAGTTAACCGCCGCCATTGGCGCAAAGTCTCGATGCTTAGATGCAATGACCATATGCATAAACTTTCGCGCTTGGCCACTTTGGCCTGTTTGCATATACAAGTATGCGAGATTGAACGCAGCCCTTATCCCGTGGTTAGGGTGCCCAGACTGAAAAGCTCGCTGATACGCTAGTTGCGCCTGCTCAAAATCGCCCTCCTGCATGAGCAGGACCCCCAAGTCGACTGATGCCCAAGGTGCAATCTCAGCGTGACCCGAATCAATGGCGAGCTGCAACGCTTCTTGTGCTCCCTCAAGGTCATCCTCCTGCCTGAGCAGAACACTCATATTAATCGCTGCTAGCGGCGCTGCATCAGAGTGACCAGAGTCGATGGTCTCTTGGAAGGCCGAACGCGCCCCCACAAAGTCACCCTCACTCATCAATAGTGCCCCAAGGTTCACTCTGGCCTTCGGTGCGTAGTCGTGGTGGGCGGAGTCAATAGCGAACTGAAGAGCAGCTCTCGCTAGTGCAGTGTCACCGCCTTGCAGGAGCAGAACACCTAAGGCCGCCGCCCCTCGTGGAGCTGCATCAGAATGACCTGAATGGACGGCGAACCGGTAAGCTACCCGCCCTCCTTCCAGGTCGCCCAGGTGTGTAAGCAGGTCCCCTAGGTTGATCGCCGCCTTAGGCGCATGTTCAGGATGCCCAGACTCTATTGCAAGGCTATAGGTAGACCGCGCTAGCTTTAGATCACTCCTTCGCTTATAGAGATTTCCTAGATTAACCGCAGCGCTAGGCGCAAGGTCCTCATGTCCCGAGTCAATGGCCAACTGAAAGGCCGCTCGGGCTCCCTCTATGTCACCCTCCTGTTCAAGGAGGTTTCCTAGGTTGATCGCCGCTTGGGGCGCCGCTACAGGATGAGACGTTTCGATCGCGAACTCATATGTCGCCCGCGCTCCTTCGTCATCGCCCACCTTCTTGAGCAAAGCTCCCAGGTTGACTGCAGCTGCAGGCATGATATGCGGGTGATCAGAATCTATCGCAAGCTGATAAGCTTCTTGTGCTCCTTCAGGGTCTCCTTGATGCGCCAACATCACCCCCAAGTTGACAGCAGCCTGTGCAGCTTGATCTCGATCAGGACTTGCAGTCGCTTTTAGTGCTGCTGCGATTGCATCCTCTAGCCGATTCCGCTGATAAGCGGAATAACTGATAGCGAAGGCGTCAGTCGGCTTGGCTATATTAATTAGTTTCGACCACAGCTCTTCAGGGATATCGCGGACCGCACATTCGGCGAGAATACCTTCATCGGCAGATACCGCATGGTCCAAGACTGTCCATGCCGTATCTCCAGCGTACGTCCCGACAGAAGGATTTGCCGTGAGCAGCGCCACTTGCGATGCAATAGGAATAGCCGCCCACGCATGCAAGCCATGTTGGTACGCGGCTACCGTAGCGGGCATTCCAATACGAACCCGCGGAAGATATATTTCAAATAACTGCTTGAGCTCAGCATCCGTTATAGGGCGGTCCAGGCCAGCGCGCCGGGCATCGATAGCGGCCTGCACGATGGCATAGCCAGCTGGGTTCTCGTCCTGGCCAGCACGGTATCTGGCGATAAGCTCAGCGCCCCCAACCAGGGTCTCCGCAACGCTGCCTCGGAACACCTCCTCCGGATACAAGTGTTGCGCCTGAGCAAGCTCACTTGTGCTGGGAGGACGGAAGACAAGTTCGTGCCCATCACCATCGTTGTGGGTGCGAGCAAGGGCGGCACGGGCGACGTGCGTGATGTCTTGCCCTGAAGACAAGGCCTGACTGCGGCGCTTGGCCGTCATGGTTGCTGCCAATACAGCTCGATTCGTCACCACGTCGAGAACGTTGGCGGTCAGCGCCTCCAAGTCCGTGACCGTTAAGTCATCTAGGTACACCAAGGCTGGGCTGTCCGCAGTAAACGGCAAACCAGTCTGGACAATCTCCGCAAGAGCCTGGCCACTAGTAGGGATCAGAACCTCTGTGTGACTCGGCAGCGTTGCAAACAGAGCTTCGGCCAGAGTTCGGGACTTGCCGGCCTTGGTGGCCCCCCACACCAGAACAAACGGGTGAGGCAGATCAGACGAGCTCAGGACCCTACGTAGCGCTTCGTCATCAGGTATGCGTTCGATGTAGGGCGCCTTGCCTTGGCGGGTATACCGGGTCGCGGTCGCTCCGAGTTGTTCCGCACTGAGCTCTTCGAGGCGCGGCAGACGGCTTGCGTGACCGTAGGCCAACAGAGAGGCGATGCGCTGATCGCGCTGGTGATGCTCCTCAGCTAGCCGCTGCCGCTCCTCAACGCGCTGGCCGATGACTGGCAGAGCAACGGAAGTAACCGAGCAGGCCAGCACTACCAGGATCGCAAGCGTGATCACGGAATCACGCTGCCCAGGCAGTTGCATCAGCATCGTGGTGAGAGCTATCAGCCCTGCATTGACCGCTGTGGCGGCGATGATCCAAGTAAGCAGATGACGACGTACCCACAGCGATAGCCCGTGCCAGGTGCCGCTGGACGGTTGCGAGGGTCCCATCAGGGCGACTCCCTTCGGTCGTCTTCTGGCCGAATCCCATCATTCTGGCGCCTGTGAGCGCGCGCCGATGTCACAGAACTTAGCCGCGTATTGGCCGTGAAAGGCCGTAGGGCGCCGGTGATCGCCATAGAGGGCCGGACACAACGCGAGAGGCCCGTCACCGCGTTTCCGCTGGTGACGGGCCTCTTCCCGCTGGTGTGGCAGGTGCAAGGTTCGAACTTGCGTAGGCTGAGCCGACGGTTTTACAGACCGCTCCCTTTGGCCACTCGGGCAACCTGCCTTGTCATCCGCTCTCGCGGCGACACACAGAAGAATAGCGGACTTCCGAGGTGTACGTGACACCAGTTTGTCCGGAGCCGGATCCCCGGTACGTGCCGTGCCGAAACGGTGGAGGTGGCGAGGGGGTGGGAGGGCGCAAAGCGGGACGGTCCTCCATACAAGGGGCGGTGTCCTGCACGGCGGGCCGATGCTGGCTAGGCTCGTTCGCTGGGTCCCTAGCGTTTCGCGTACGGCGGGGAAGCGGGATCCGGGTAGTGCTTTCGCAGCTGAGAGGATGGGTGTTTTGGCCGATTCATCTTTCGACATCGTCAGCAAGATCGACCGTCAAGAGGTCGACAACGCACTGAACCAGACGGTCAAAGAGATCGGGCACCGCTTCGACTTCAAGGGGACCGGGGCCGCGATCAGTTGGTCTGGGCAGGACAACATCGAGATCAAGGCGAACAGTGAGGAGCGGGCCAATGCCGCGCTCGACGTGTTCAAGGAGAAGGTGGTCAAGCGGGGTCTGTCGCTGAAGATCCTGGACGCGGGCGAGCCCAAGATGTCGGGCAAGGAGTACCGCATGGTGGTCAGCCTGAAGGAGGGCATTGACCAGGAGCACGCCAAGAAGATCTCCAAGCTGATCCGTGACGAGGGGCCGAAGGGGATCAAGGCGCAGATTCAGGGCGAGGAGCTTCGGGTCAGCTCGAAGAAGAAGGACGACCTCCAGGAGGTCATTTCAATGCTGAAGGGTAAGGATCTGGACATCGCCCTCCAGTTTGTGAACTACCGCTGACCGGCATGGAGCCGGGTGCGGGGCAGGTCCGGGGCACTTGGCCGGGTGCGTTGTCCACGAAACGCGGGCGACGCTGCTTACCGGTGCCTCGGCGTGCCATGTCGCGACCGTAAGCTCAGTAATCGTGACGAAGATCCCCCTGCGCCGCTTTACGGCACGTGCCCTGCCCATCGACGACCAAGACCGGGTTCTCCTGCTTTATGGCTTTGATCCGGCGAGGCCGGATCAGCCGTTCTGGTTCACGATCGGCGGGGCCACGGAGGATGGCGAGACGCTGCAGGAGGCGGCGGCGCGCGAGCTGTTCGAGGAGGTCGGGATCCGGGCGAATGCGGACGAGTTCAGCGGCCCGTACTGCAACAGCGTTATCGAGTTCTTCTGGGCCCAGTACGCCATCACGCAGGAGCAGACGTTCTTCGCGATCCGGGTGGGCGACGACGCGGTCGTGTCGTTCGATCACATGGAGCAGATCGAGAAGGACACGACGACGGCCTACCGGTGGTGGAGCGCGGAGGAGCTCGATGGCACCGAGGAGGTCTTCTATCCCGAAGATCTCGCGTCGCTCTTGCGTAAGATCATCGCGGGCGGCTCCCCGGTCACTGAGGACGGAGGATCCGTGTAGCGCCCGCTATGAGCGCTGTCGCCAGGATCCAGCCGGAAATGATCAGTCCGTACGCGAGCCACTGCGTCCACCCGGCCGGGTCGAACAGCTCTCGTTGCCCGAATGCCGGGATCGGGAGCAGAAGGTCAAAGGTGTAGGCGAAGGCGTTGAAATCGGGGCTCTCGGAGGGTTTGAGCGCTCTGGGAGGGTTGAGGCCGAAGACGATCGTTCCGAGCGTCAGCAGCAGCGCGAACCACATGCCCGCCAGCCAGGGGCGGTAGCCGTACCCGACCGCGACGTCGAGCAGCCGTCCCCATGCCCGGCCCCCGACCCCCTGGGTCTGCCGCCTGGCGCGGAGCTTGGCGAGCTGGGCGCGGCGGGCGAGCGCGTCGTTGCCGTCGCTGAGGTACCAGGCGGCCAGTTGCTCGTACGGCTGCGGCCTGAACCCCTCCGGATCGCGACTTACCCAGTCGATTCGCTGGGTTACCCCCGAACCGCGCAGGCGGTGGTAGGTCAGGCCGTTGAGGCGTAGTTTCTCGGGCCAGGTGGCTGGATTGTCGTGCAGTGTGCCGACTGCGGTGTGTGCGAGGGTCACAACGCCTTCGATGGGCTTTGCGGGCTTGAGGTAGAGCTCGCGGATCTCCATGTGGCTCGCGTGGAGGGCGTAGCGGGTGTCCGGACTTCGTACGGTTCCGTCGAGCGAGAGCGTCCCGTTGATTCGCGCGCCGCGTAACCGTACACAGCCCAATGCCTGGAATCCGTCGGTGCAGCGCATGACGTTCTCGACGACCATGTTGTCGGCGGCGAGAGCCTCCTTGCCCGGGTTGCGGAGAGTTGCGCCTTGCAGGAAGAGTCCGCCGTTGAGGCGGGAGCCGACCAGGCCGATTCCTCCGGTGAAGTCGGCGTTGCGCATGTACGTGCCAGAGTCCACGACTGCGGCGTTCGCGTAGAACGCCCAGTCTTCGTCGTCGTCGGCCACCACTTTGGTGCCGCCCAGCCACAGGCCGCTCTCGAACTGGGCCCGGTTCAGGCGGACCGTGCCGGTGATGTTCGAGCCGGACAGGCTGAGGTGCCCGGCCACCCGTATGCCGCCGCCGCTGAGCCCCGGGAGGTGGCAGTCGGTCAGGCGTACGGTGTGGGTGGTGGAGTCGGTCAATCGGATCGGTTCGTCCAGATGGCAGCCGCTCAGGTTGAGTTCGTGCGGGATCGTGCCCCCCACGATCGCGAGCTGGCCGGTGATCCTGGCGCCGCGCAGGCGTACCGCCGGGGCCGAG
>NZ_JBFAMX010000087.1:0-28145 GCF_040659615.1 Nonomuraea sp. NPDC049784 | reverse complement strand
CTGGCGTACGCCACCCGCAGGGACGATGTCTGGGGCGACCTCGCGGCGGGCGCGGTCGGCGTGGTGCTGATCGCGGACGTGGTGGACCGGGCGACTCCGGGGTTCATCGACAGTGAGCGGTCGTTCTGGCCCGGTCCCGCGCTGGTGGTCGGGCTGCTGTCCGTCGCGCTGGTGTTCCTGCTGCGCAGGAAGGCGCGGGGCCGGATACGCGCGCTGGCGCTTTCGGCGATGTTCGCCGGGCTGTTCACGGTCTGTCTGGCCGCCTTCGTGTCCGGCTGGATTCCCCTGACGGTCTGAGCCCTGTCGATAAGCCCGAGCGCTGTGCTGCCCCGACTCGATAGCCTGTAGTTCTTCACATCCAGGTTCGAGCAAGGAGTAGCCGTGTTGCTGCGCATGTCGTCGTTGTTTCTTCGCACCCTGCGGGACGACCCGGCAGACGCGGAAGTGCCGAGCCACAAGCTCCTGGTCCGCGCCGGCTACGTCCGCCGGGTGGCGCCTGGCATCTACTCCTGGCTCCCCCTCGGCAAGATGGTGCTGGAAAACGTCACCAGGATCGTCCGCGAGGAGATGAACCGGATGGGCGGCCAGGAAGTTCTCTTCCCCGCCCTGCTGCCCCGCGAATACTACGAGGCCACCGGCCGCTGGACCGAATACGGTGACACGCTCTTCCGGCTCCAGGACCGCAAGGGCGCCGACTACCTCCTCGGTCCCACGCACGAGGAGCTCTTCACCGACATGGTCAAGGGCGAATACTCCTCGTACAAGGACTATCCGGTCACCCTCTACCAGATCCAGACCAAATACCGCGACGAGGCCAGGCCTCGGGCGGGGATCCTGCGCGGGCGCGAGTTCCTCATGAAGGACTCGTACTCGTTCGACCTCGACGACGACGGGCTCAAGCACTCCTACGAGCAGCACCGCGAGACCTACATCCGCACCTTCGACCGGCTCGGCATCAACTACAAGATCGTGTTCGCCCAGTCGGGGGCGATGGGCGGGTCCGCGTCGGAGGAGTTCCTGGCGCCCACGCCCACGGGCGAGGACACGTTCGTGGCCTGCCACTCGTGCGGCTACGCGGCCAACGCCGAGGCCGTCGTCACGCCCGCGCCCGCCGCCCGCTCGCTCGACGACGCGGCGCCGCTGCAGGTCATGGACACGCCCGACACCCCGACCATCGAGACGCTGGTGTCGTACGTCAACGAGCACCACGGCCTGTCCGTCACCGCCGCCGACACGCTCAAGAACGTCGTCGTCAAGGTCTCCACACCGGGCTCCGACAAGGTCGAGACCCTGATCATCGGCGTGCCGGGGGACCGCGAGGTCGACTTCAAGCGTCTGGAGGCCGCGCTGACGCCCGGCGAGCCCGCCATCTTCGAGGCCGCCGACTTCGCCAAGCACCCCGGTCTCGTACGCGGCTACATCGGGCCGCAGATCCTGCGCTCGCTCGGCATCCGCTACCTCGTCGACCCCCGGGTGGTGACCGGCACGTCCTGGGTGACCGGGGCCAACGAGCCCGGCAAGCACGCCGCCAACGTGGTGGCGGGGCGCGACTTCACCCCCGACGGCACGATCGAGGCCGCCGAGGTGCGCGCCGGCGACCCCTGCCCCCGCTGCGGCTCTGACCTCTCCATCGACCGCGGCATCGAGATCGGCCACATCTTCCAGCTCGGCCGCAAGTACGCCGACGCGGCCGGCCTCGACGCCCTGGGCCCCGACGGGAAGCCGATCCGCATCACGATGGGCTCCTACGGCATCGGCGTCTCCCGCGCCGTGGCGGTCATCGCCGAGCAGGCCCATGACTCGCTCGGGCTGGTGTGGCCGCGCGAGGTCGCGCCCGCCGACGTGCACATCGTCGGGACCGGCAAGGAGAACCAGGTGGAGGCGGCCCTGGAACTGGGCGCTTCACTGGAGTCGCGCGGGCTGCGGGTCCTGGTGGACGACCGGCCGTCGGTCTCGCCCGGGGTGAAGTTCAAGGACGCCGAGCTGCTGGGGATACCCACGATCGTGGTGGTCGGACGCGGGCTGTCGCAGGGGGTTGTGGAGCTTCGGGACCGGGTTTCCGGGGAGAAGTCGGAGATCCCGCTGTCCGAGGCCGTCGACCGCATCCTGGCCGCCATCGGCTGACGGGCCCTTCCCCGCTTGACGCCGCAGGGCCTTGCCGGTGTACTCGACGCCGGCGGGCCCTCTCGGGGCGCTCGACGGTGGTGGGCCTTTCCGGGAGCTCGGTGGCGTCCGCGGGTCCTGTGGGGCTCACCATACGAACGCCCCACCCGGCGAGTCGGCCCCTGCACCGCCTTCGGCACTGCATGGCATTCGCCCGGTGCCAACGCGGCCGCCCTGCGCTGGTGAGAGCTGCCGCCGCGCCGCGCTGGGCTGCCGTACACCCGTTCATGGCGGGCCGCTGTGCGATGGCGCCGGGCTCCGCCGTACCACGTCTCGCCGACGCGGCGCGTTTGAGGCGGGGGAGCCCGGCGGGATGCCGCGCCCTCCGCGGCGCCGCCTCGCGCCGTGACGCCCGCGCCGTGACGCCCGCGCCGTGACGCCCGCGCCGTGACGCTGCCTCGTGCTGTGACGCCGCCTTGCCCCGTGCCGCCGTGCTGTATCCCGGGCGGTCCCACGTGGTGCGTCGCCGCGCCGCGTCGTGCCCGGGCCCGTCCTCCGTGGTGCTGTCGTCACGGGATCCGCACGAGGACCGCCCCCGTGGTGCCGTCGCCACGGGGTGGGGCGCGTACCCGAGGGAAGCGGGAAGTCCCCGGCCCACCCGCCGCAGGTCAGGCTGGTGGGAGCGGGACCTTGGTGCGGCGGCGGAGCACCGCGGGGCCGATCAGGCTGGCGGCTGCGATGAGGAGGATCGCCAGCGACACCGGCCGGGTGACGAAGACCGAGGGGTCGCCCTCGCTGAAGGCCAGGGCCCGGCGGAACTGGACCTCCATCAGCGGCCCCAGCACCGCCCCCAGGATCAGCGGCGCCACCGGGTACCGGGCCCGGTGCAGCACCCAGCCCAGCAGGCCGAACCCGTACGCCACCAGCACCTCGAAGACGCTCTGCGAGATCGAGTAGACCCCCAGCGTGGCGAAGGTCAGGATGGCGGCCGTGAGGAGGGCGGCGGGGACGGCGAGGAGCTTCACCCAGACCCGGATCAGCGGCAGGTTGAGCACCAGCAGCATCACGTTCCCGATGTACAGGCTGGCGATCAGCGTCCACACCAGCACCGGCTGCTGGTCGAAGAGCTGCGGCCCTGGCTGCACGTTGTAGATCTGGAACGCGATCAGCAACATGCTCGCCGTGGCCGATGTCGGGATGCCCAGCGTCAGCAGGGGCACCAGCACGCCCGAGAACGCCGCGTTGTTGGCCGCCTCGGGTCCCGCCACGCCCTCGATGGCGCCTTGTCCGAACTCCTCCTTGTGCTTGGACAGCCGCTTCTCGACGTTGTAGCTGAGAAAGGTCGGCAGCTCGGCGCCGCCGGCGGGGAGCGATCCGATCGGGAGGCCGAACAGGGTGCCCCGGAGCCAGGGCTTCCATGACCTGCGCCAGTCGTCGCGGGTCATCCCGACTCTCCCGGTCACGGTGACGGGCGGCTGGGCGGGACGGTGCCGCGAGGCGGCGGTGGAGACCGCCTCCGCCACCGCGAACAGCCCCACCGCGACAGCCACCACCGACAGCCCCTCGTACAGCTCGGGCACGCCGAACGCGAACCGCGGCTGGCCGGTCATCTGATCGATCCCGACCATCCCGATGGTCAGGCCGAGAAACAGGCTCGACAGCCCCCGTACGATCGAGTCCCCCATCAGCGAGGTGACCGTCACGAACGCCAGCACCATGATCGAGAAGTATTCGGCCGGCTGGATCAGCTTGGCGATGTTCGACATGCCGGGGGCCAGGAACGTGATGACGACCGTGGAGATGGTGCCCGCCACGAAGGATCCGATGGCCGCCGTCGCCAGCGCCGCCCCGGCCCGCCCCCGCCTGGCCATCGGATAGCCCTCGAGCGTGGTGGGGATCGAGGCCGTCTCGCCCGGGATGTTGAGCAGGATCGCGGTCGTCGAGCCGCCGTACATGCCGCCGTAGTAGATCCCGGCGAACATCACGAACGCCCCCACCGAGTCGAACACGAACGTCAGCGGCAGCAGCAACGCGATCGTCGTGGCGGGACCGAGCCCGGGCAGCACGCCCACCAGCGTGCCGACGGTGACGCCGAGCAGGGCGAGCAGCAGGTTCTGCAGGCTCAGGGCATGGCCGAAGCCGTCCAGCAGGTTGCCGAGGACGTCCATCTCAGATCGCCAATCTCACCAGGCCGGGCGGCAGCGAGATGCCGAGGAGCCGGTCGAACAGGAAGTACGTGGCCAGCGCCAGCACCAGCCCCACGAGCACGTCGCGCAGCAGCCTCCGGCTGCCCAGCACCCGGGCGACGGCCACGAAGAAGGCGGTGGTCGCCTGCCAGTACCCGGCGGGGACCAGGATCAGCGCGTAGGCGACCAGGCTGCCGATCAGGAGAAGAACGGAAGGCCAGTGCGTCTGCTCCGGCTCATCGGAGGCGGCCGTGGCGGCGCTCGACGTACCCGGTCTGAACGCCTGGACGACCCCGATGACGGACACCACCGCGAGGCCGGCCCCGACCAGCAGCGGGAACGCGCGCGGCCCCACCGCCTGGTACCCCTCGCCCTGCGGGATCGCGAACGCCTGGGCCAGCACCACCACGGCGACACCGAGGAAGCCGAGCGAAACGAGACGCTGCGTCACTTGCCGAGCCCCAGCTCGCCCAGGATGGTGGTGACCTGCGTCCGCTGCTCGGCCAGCACCTGGCCGAACTGGTCGCCGGGACGCCAGTCCTCGGTCCAGTTGTTGCGCTCGAGCACCTTCTTCCAGCAGGAGGTCTGGCGCACCTTGTCCAGCAGGCCGATGACTTCCTGCTGCTGCTCCTTGGTCAGGCCCGCGGGGGCGAGCACGCCGGCCAGCGTGGAGATCGCCTCGTCGCCCAGGCCGAGCTCCTTCATCGTCGGCGCGTCGACGCCCGCCATGCGCTGCTCCGAGTCGACCGCCAGCACCCGCAGCTCGCCCGCCTCGATCTGCGCGCGCAGCTCGGCGACGGTGTCGATGCCGGCCGTGGCGACGCGGGCTCGTACCTGCCGAACGTCTACACCCGCTGGCAGGGGATCGAGTGCTACAACTACTCGCCCTTCATCTACGCCAGGAACCAGACGGACATCGCGCTGACCGGCACCGGCACGATCGACGGGAACGCGGCGGCCGGGCCGTGGTCCGGCTTCGACGACCAGCGCGGCCCCGACTGGGACCGGTTGCAGCAGATGGCCGTGGACGGCGCGCCGGTCGAGCAGCGCCAGTTCGGCGACGGCCACTACCTCAAGCCGAGCATGATCCAGTTCTACGGCTGCCGGAACATCCTCGTCGAGGATCTGGACATCCGGAACCCCGCGATGTGGACCATCCACCCCGTCTTATCCCGAAATATCATGATCAGGCGGGTCAAAATCTACAGCCGGGGCGCGATGGTGGACGGCGTCGACCCCGAGTGCTCGTCGGACGTGCTCATCGAGGGCTGCACGTTCGACACCGGCGACGACGGCACGGTCATCAAGTCGGGCCGCGACACCGACGGCCGCCGCGTGGGAGTGCCGTCCACCGACATCGTCATCCGCGGCAACACGTACTACGGCCGCTGGGGCGCGATCACGGTCGGCAGCGAGATGTCCGGCGGCGTCCGCAACGTCTTCGCCGAGAGCAACCGCGTCCTCGCCGGCTCCAGCTACCACTCGTTCTACGCGCTCTACCTGAAGACCAACAACCGGCGCGGCGGGACGGTGGACGGCGTGCACGTCCGCGACCTGACGGGCGGCCCGTGCGACCGGGGCGGCTTCTACATCGACATGAACTACAGCCTGACCGGCCCCGGCTACGGCCCGATCGTCAATCCGGTCATCCAGAACCTCACCGTGGACGGCCTGAACATCGCCGCCTCGCCGTTCGCGATCAAGCTGTCGGGCTCCTCCGCCAGCCACGTCCGCAACGTGACGATCTCCAACAGCACCTTCACCCAGATCGACACGCCCGCCCCCCAGCTTTCCAACGCCGACAATGTCGTGCTGCGCGACGTCCGCATCAACGGCGTCCTGTACGGGTCGGCTCCGGGCAACCGGTACGAGGCGGAGAACGCCACGATCTCCCAGGGCGTCGTCGAGTCCAACCACGCCGGGTTCTCCGGCACAGGCTTCGTCAACTACGACAACGTGGCGGGCTCGTACGTGGAGTTCGCGGTGAACGCCGGCGCGGCGGGAACGGCGACGCTCACCCTCCGCTACGCCAACGGCACCGCGGCCGACCGGCCGATGGACATCGCGGTCAACGGCGCCGTCGTGGCGGCGGCGAAGCCCTTCAACGGCACGGGCTCCTGGACCGCCTGGCAGTCCACGACCATCTCCGCCCAGCTGCTCGCCGGCGCCAACACGGTCAGGGCGACCGCCACCACCGCGAACAGCGGCCCCAACCTCGACTACCTGGAGATTCAGCCATGACAGTGACCCGTCGCCAGCTGGGCGCCCTGGTCGGCGCCGCGCTCCTCGGCCCTGCCCTGCCCGCCAGGCCCGCCTCGGCCGCGGCGCCGGCCTGGAAGCTCATGTGGGCGCCGGATCCGGCCGCCGTCGGGCTGGGCGCGTTCGAGACGATCGAGGACGACCGCGCCGACTCCCATCCGGCGGGACAGCCCCACATCTACGTCGAGGGCGACGCCTTCCGCTTCAACATGCACACCGTAGACCGCGACACGAGCACGGACCGGCAGCGCCAGGAGGTGACCGGCACCCGCAACCCGGACGGCTACCTGCGCTGGCTGGCCGGGGAGACCTGGCGCGTCACGTACTCGATGTACATCCCGAGCTCGCTCAAGGCGACCACGACCTTCACCCACATCAGCCAGACGAAGATGCCGGGCACCGGCACCAGCCCGATCACCGTCACGTCGCTGCGCCGCGTGAACGGCGTGCAGACCATCGAACACAAGATCTTCGAGTCCGACACCCTGGTCGGCCGCACCGAGCTCGAGCCGCTGCACGACAAGTGGATCGACGCCGAGTACGAGATCAAGATCGGCGACGGGAGCTCGGGCTCGGTGCGATGGGTGCTGCGCAGCGGCGGCGTCACGCTCGTGGACGCGACCAAAACCGGTGACACCTTCCTCGGCGACCGGGTCCGCCCCAAGTGGGGCATCTACCGCTCGCTCGGTGACACTTCGGGCTCGCTGCAGAACTGCTATCTGCTGCTCAGGAACATGCGGGCCTACAAGCAGGTGCAGGCCGCCGTCACCCGGCTGGAGGCGGAGAACGCGACGATCTCGCAGGGCGTCGTCGAGTCCAACCACGCCGGGTTCTCCGGCACAGGGTTCGTCAACACCGACAACGCGGCGGGCGCCTACGTGGAGTGGCGGCACGACGCCGCCGCGGCCGGCCCCGCCACACTCACGGTCCGCTACGCCAACGGCACGAGCGCGGACCGTCCCGCGGACCTGGCCGTCAACGGCCGGGTGGTGGCCTCCGGCCTGTCCTTCCCCGGTACGGGCGCGTGGACCTCATGGGCCTCCCGGAACGTGGCCGCCGACCTCGCCGCCGGCGCCAACACCATCCGGCTCACCGCCGCCACGGCGGGCGGGTGTCCCAATCTCGACTACCTGGAGGTGCTCCAATGACGATCTCCCGTCGTGACCTCCTCAGAGCCGGCGGCGTGGCGGGCGGCGCCCTGCTCGCCGGCTCCGGCACGGCCCGCGCGACGAGCGGGCCCTCGCACGCCGAGCCCGTCGCGGCGAGCGGATCCGCGTACGGCGAGTCCGTCGCCGCCGGGTCCATGGATGCCGGGCCCGTCGGCGCGGGCTCGGCCGCCTCGCCCTGGGACCGGGTGCCCGAGATCCTGGCCCGGATCGTCCCGCCGGCCTTCCCCGACCGCGCGTTCCCGATCACCTCCTACGGCGCCGTCGGCGACGGCAGCACCGACTGCACGGCCGCGTTCCGTAACGCCATCGCCGCGTGCAACGCGGCGGGCGGCGGCCGGGTGATGGTGCCGTCCGGCACGTTCCGCACCGGAAAGATCCACCTGCTGTCGAACGTCAACCTCCAGGTGAACGGCACCATCAGGTTCCGGACGGACCCCGGCTCCTACCTGCCGACCGTGCTCACCCGCTGGGAGGGCATCGAGTGCTACAACTACTCGCCCTTCATCTACGCCAACGGCCAGACCAACATCGCGATCACGGGAACAGGCACGATCGACGGCAACGCGCCCGCTGGAGACTGGTCGTCGTGGGGGAGCGGCGGCGCGGACCGCGACCAGCTCCGCGAGTGGGGCGCCAACGATCACCCGGTGGCGCAGCGCCAGTTCGGCGACGGCCACGAGCTGCGGCCCAACATGATCGGCCTCTACAACTGCACCGCGGTGCTCGTCGAAGGCGTCAACCTTCGCAACCCGGCGATGTGGACCCTCCACCCGGTCTACTGCACGAACGTCACCGTCAGGAACGTCACCTTCTACTCGACCAACTCCCAGGGCGACGGCTGCGACCCCGACTCGTGCACCGACGTGCTGATCACCGGCTGCAAGTTCGACACCAACGACGACTGCGTGCCGGTCAAGTCGGGCCGCGACCGCGACGGCCGCCGGGTCGGCCGCCCCTCGCAGAACATCGTGATCCAGAACTGCAAGTTCAGCGGCCGGTGGGGCGGCGTGACGATCGGCAGCGAGATGTCCGGCGGGGTCCGCGACGTGTTCGCCGAGGACTGCGAGTGCAACGCGCCCGACTTCCCCGGCCGCTACCCGGTCAAATACGCCCTCTACGTCAAGACCAGCTTCAACCGCGGCGGCTACGTGGACGGCGTCCACCTACGCCGCATCACCGGTCACGACCTGGAGCGCAGTGCCCTCTACGTCACGCTCAACTACGAGACCTCGGGCTCCCTGCCGCCGGTCGTCCAGAACTTCACCGCCGACGGCCTGGCCATCGACGGCGCCGCCCAGGCGTACAACCTGGACGGCCGCCCGACCGACCACATCAAGAACGTCACGATCTCCAACAGCACGTTCAACAGGATCACGACGGCCACGCCGACCGCGTCGAACGTCGACAACCTGGTGCTGTCCGGCGTCTTCGTCAACGGCAAGGACATCTCGAACACGGCGGGGGCCCGCTACGAGGCGGAGGACGCCGTGATCTCCCGGGGCGTCGTCGAGTCGAACCACGCCGGGTTCTCCGGCACCGGGTTCGTCAACAGCGACAACGTGGCCGGCGCCTACGTCGAGTTCTCGTTGAACGTCGCCGCCGCGGGCACGAAGGCGCTCACCATCCGCTACGCCAACGGCACCACCACCAACCGCCCGTACTCGGTCACGGTCAACGGCACGGTCGTCAGCGCCGCCGTGAACGCGCCGGGCACCGGCGCGTGGAGCACCTGGGCGTCGGCCTCGGTCCAGATCCCCGCGGTCTCCGGCGCCAACACCGTCCGGCTCACCGCCACCACGGCGGGCGGCCTGCCCAACCTCGACTACGTGGAGATCCAGCCATGACCTCCCTCCGCCGGGCCCTGCTGGCGTGCGCCGTGGCCCTGCTCGGACTGGCGCCCCAGCCCGCGAGCGCGGCCTCCGAGCTCGGCCCGGTGCAACAGTCCGCGAGCGCGCTCGCCGAGTTCGACGTGCGCGACTACGGCGCGACCGGCAACGGCACGACCAACGACGACGACGCCATCGACCGCGCCATCAACGCCGCGAGCGCCGCCCCCGGCGGCACCGTGGTCCTCCCCTCGGGCCGCTACCGGGCCCGCACGATCCACCTGAAGTCCAACATCACGATCAGGCTCGACTCCGGCGCCACCATCCTGGCCGCGAGCAGCGGCATGGACGCCCCCGAGCCCAACCCCAACGACGCCTACCAGGACTACGGCCACAGCCACTTCCACAACTCGCTCATGTGGGGCAGCGGCCTGACGAACGTGCACATCACCGGCACCGGCACGATCGACGGCGACGGCAACCTCATCACCGGGAACCCGTCGTCGGGCCAGGCCGACAAGGCGCTGACGCTCACCGAGTGCTCCAACATCAGCCTCGAAGGCGTCACGTTCCGCCGCGGCGGCCACTTCGGCGCCCTGATCAACGGCTGCCACGACATCACGATCGACAACCTGAAGACGATCTACTCCAGCAGCGGCGTGCGTGACGGCATCAACCTGATCAACAGCTGGAACGTCACCGTCACCAACAGCCGCATCGAGGCCAGTGACGACGCCCTGGTGTTCAAGAGCGACTACGCGCTCGGGCACACCTACACCAGCCAGAACGTCCGCGTGCACGACACGACCGTCTACTCGCACGAGAACAACGCGCTGCAGTTCGGCTCCGAGACCTGCGGCGACTTCCGCGACTTCCGCTTCGAGCGCGTCACGGTCCTGGGCGCCGGCAAGGCCGGCATCGGCATCGTCTCCATGGACGGCGCCGTCATCGAGGACATCCACTACGGCGACGTGACGCTCACCAAGACCACGTCGCCCTTCTTCTTCAAGATCGGTGAGCGGAAGCGCTGTCCCGGCTCGCCACCCGCCGGCCGGATCCGGAACATCACGATCTCGGACGTGACCGGGAGCAACCTGACCGCGCCCGTGGTCACCGGCACGGTCGGCGCGCCGGACTACACCAGCACGCTGACCGGCACACCATCCGTGGACATCGGCCCCGGCATCACGTTCCAGAACGTCGACCTCACGGTCCCCGGCGGGCACCCCGCCTCCGAGGCGAGCAGGGTGCCGGGCGAGTACCTCACCACCTACCCGCCGCGCGACTACGGGGCGCGCCCCTCGTACGGCTACTGGATCAGGCACGCCACCGGCATCACGCTCAACGGCGAGACCCGGTTCGACGACAACGACAACCGGCCGTACGTCATCGCCGACGACGCCTCGGACGTTCAACTGAACGGTGTCGTCGCGCAACGCGGCAGTGGCAGCGCGTACGACGTCGGGTTCAGCGGCGTCACCGGGTACGCCGTGCGTGACAGCGCCGACACCTCGGGTGGTGCGCTGCGCATCCGGGCCACCGGCTCCACGCCCGTCCCCGGCACCCCGGAGAGTCTCTATGCCGAGGCGGAGTCCGGCACGGTCACCGCGCCCATGCAGGTGGCCGCCGACCCCGCCGCGTCCGGCGGCTCGTACGTGACCGTCGCCTCCGGCAACAACAGCAAGTCCAGCGCACCCTCCACCGGCTGGACGACGATCCCGTTCACCGTCGAGCACGACGGGACGTTCGCGGTGTGGGCCCGCGTGATCACCGCCAACGACGGCGACGACTCGTTCTGGGTGCGTTCCGGCACGGGGACATGGAGCAACTGGAACAACATCCCGATCGGCACCTCCTGGCACTGGGCCAAGCTGCCCGTCACGTACGACCTGGCGGCCGGAGCGCGCACGATCACCTTCGCCTACCGCGAGGACGGTGCCCGCCTCGACCGGGTGGCCATCTCCAGCGACCCCGCGTTCACCCCCGATGGCACCCCCGCATCCCAGGAGGCCCACTCATGAAACGCACGGCGGCACTGGCCGTCCTGGCGCTCTTACTCGGCCTGCTCACCGCCGTCCCGGCCAGGGCCGACCTGCAGCATCCGCGCCAGGCGTTCCTGCGCAACTCGGTCGCCGGCCTCTTTCTGCACTGGGGCGAGCGGACCTCGCCGCAGCACACCAGCTGCAGCGCGTGGGAGGCCGACGTCACCAACGGCGGCTGGAGCGCCTCCTACTGGGTGAACGAGGCCAAGAAGCTGCACGCGCAGTACATCGTGCTGGCCACGTTCCACAGCAGGCTCGGGTACGCCCGGCCGTACCCGTCGGAGATCCCCGGCTCCTGCCGCACCACGCGGGACTTCCTCGGCGAGCTGATCGACGCCGCGGACGCGCAGGGACTGAAGGTCATCAACTACATGACCGACGACCCGCAGTGGCACAACGAGGGCCTCAGCTCCGGCGACTGGCTCAACTCCTCGGCGTTCTCCAGCTACGTCGGCCACAGCGTGGACCTGACCACCCGCGACGGGTTCGGCGAGTTCAGCTACCTGCAGTTCTTCGAGCAGATGCGGCGCTACCCGAAGCTGGCCGGGTTCTGGATCGACAACGACAACGCCTACTGGGAGCGCAACGACCTCTACGCCAAGATCTACCAGCAGCGCCCCGACATGACGATCTCGAACAACAACGAAGACACGCCGATCATGGACATGATCAGCAACGAGCAGAAGACCGGCATGACGCCGTCGTACGACTACCCGCAGGCGATCTACACGGCGCTGCCCCGGCTGATCGAGGCCGACTTCAAGCTGCCCACCGGCGGGCCCTGGTGGTACGGCGGCTCCGACCAGGCCGTGGACCGCAAGCTCACGTTCGGCCGGCTCATCACCAACGCCGGCTCGTCGGTCAAGGCGCTGATGGCCGAGACCGCCATGGTCAACGGGCGCTTCCCCGCCCAGCAGGCCGACTTCAACAACTTCGCGAACACGTACCTCTCGGCCATCTGGGAGTCGATCGGCGGCACCGAGGGCGGCGGCTACATGTTCGGCGGGCTCAAGCCGGGCTTCTGGAACAACGGCGCGCACGGCGTGACCACGATCGCCAAGAACGACCCCGACCGGCACTACATCCACGTGATCACGCCGCCGTCGGGCAGCACGTTGTCGCTCCGGGACAACGGCTACCGGATCACCTCGGTGACGAACCTGCGCACCGGCGCGCCCGTGGCGTTCACGCAGTCGGGCGGCACGCTGACGCTGAGCGGGGTCACGAGCTGGGACCCGTACGACACCGTCTTCAAGGTCGTCTCGAACGGCCGGCAGGGCGTCTACACCGGCGTCACGCTCTCGGCGAGCTCGTCCACCAGCGGCCACGGCGCGCCGGCGGCGGGCGACGGCGACTATCTGACCTACTGGGACAGCAACGCCGCCGAACCCGCGCGGCTCACCTTCGACCTGGGCGCGGCCAAGCGCATCCAGTACCTGGCGTTCAACCAGCGGGAGGACTCCACCGTCTACCCGTCGTCCGGGTCCGCGCGGATCTCCGGCTACCAGGTGCACGTCAGCGACGACGGCTCGAACTGGGGGAGCGCGGTCAAGACCGGGGCCGTGCCGAACGCGCGCGGCGTGCAGTTCATCGACCTGAACGCGGTCACCGCCCGCTACGTCCGGCTCTCCAAGACCGGGCACCACGGCGTCGCCCGCTGGCGGGTGGACGAGGCGTGGGTCGGCGGCCAGTACGCGGGCGGCGGCGGCTCTTCCGGCACCCGCTACGAGGCCGAGGACGCGACGATCTCGCAGGGTGTCGTCGAGTCCAACCACGCGGGCTTCTCCGGCGCGGGCTTCGTCAACGGCGACAACGTGACGGGCTCGTACGTGGAGTTCTCCGTGAACGCGCCCGCGGCAAGAACCGCCACGATCGCGTTGCGTCACGCCAACGGAACGTCGACCAACCGGCCGGCCGCCATCACCGTGAACGGCGGCGCCGCCCAGACCCGCGACTATCCCGGCACCGGCGCCTGGACCACCTGGGCGACGGACACGTTCACCGTTCCACTCAACGCCGGGGCGAACACGCTGCGGGTGACCGCGACGACGGACGGCGGCAACCCGAACCTCGACTACATCGACGTCACCACGGGAGGTGCCTCATGAAAGGCGCACTCGGGAGATCGCTGCCAGGAGTCAGGAGGTTAGGGGCCGTGCTCGCGGCCGTGGCGCTCGTCGCCACCGCCCTGGCCGTCCCCGCCGCCGCCTCCGACAACGGGCTGTCGATCAGGCCCGCGATGGGCTGGAGCAGCTGGAGCTTCGTCCGCCGCTGGCCCGACGAGAACAAGATCAAGGCGCAGGCGGACGCGCTGGTCAGCAGCGGTCTGGCAGCCAAGGGCTTCGTCTACGTCAACCTCGACGACTTCTACCAGAAGTGCGACTCCAACGGCTTCGTCGTAGACAGTTACGGCCGCTGGGCGGTCGACACCGCCAAGTTCCCGTCCGGGATCAAGGCGCTGGCCGACTACGTGCACGCCAAGGGGCTGAAGTTCGGTTTCTACGTCACCCCGGGCATCGCGAAGAACGCCGTCACCGCCAACAAACCGATCGAGGGCACGTCGTACCACGCGCAGGACATCGCGGACACGACGCAGACGCACAAGAACTACAACTGCAAGAACATGTACCGGCTCAAGTACTCCCACCCGGGCGCGCAGGCGTTCATCAACTCGTGGGCCAACCAGATGGCCTCGTGGGGCGTGGACTACCTCAAGATCGACGGCGCGGACGCGACCACGATCGCGGACGTGGAGGCGTGGGACAAGGCGCTGCGCCAGACCGGCCGGCCGATCAACTTCGCGCTCTCCAACAACCTGCCGATCGCCCAGGCCGACACCTGGAAGCGGCTGGCCAACAGCTGGCGCACCCAGGGCGACGTCGAGTGCTACTGCGGCTCCGGGCCGAACGGCAGCGGCTACCCGCTGACCGACTGGTCGCACGTGGTGAGCCGGTTCAACTCGGCCGCCTCCTGGCAGCCTTACGCCGGTCCCGGCGGGTGGAACGACTACGACTCGCTGCAGATCGGCAACGGCGACCAGGTCGGGCTCACCGCCGACCAGCGCCGCTCCCACATGACGCACTGGGCGATGGCCGCGAGTCCGCTGCTGCTCGGCACCGACCTGACCGCGCTCACCTCGGTCGACCTGGCGATGCTGAAGAACGACCGGCTCATCGCGGTCAACCAGGACGGCGTCGCCGCGCAGCGCATCGTCAACAGCGGCGTCAACCAGGTGTGGCGCAAGCGGGAGCCGGGCGGCGACTACATCGTCGCGCTCTACAACACCGGCACGTCCGGCAACTCCACGGTGAGCGTCACCTGGTCGCAGGTGGGCTTCACCGGGCCGGCCGCGGTCACGAACCTGTGGTCGGGCGCGTCGGAGGGCACCGTCAGCTCGTCCTACAGCGCCACGTTACGCCCCGGCGAGACCCGCCTCATCCGGGTACGGCCCGCGGGGCAGCGGTATGAGGCCGAGAACGCGGCGATCTCGCAGGGCGCCGCCGAGTCGAACCACTCCGGCTTCTCCGGCACGGGCTTCGTCAACGGCGACAACGTGGCGGGCTCGTACGTGGAGTTCACGGTGAACGCCGCCGCGGCCGGAACCGCCACACTCACCCTGCGTTACGCCAACGGAACGTCGATCAACCGCCCCATGACCATCGACGTCGACGGCACCACCATCACGCGGGACTTCCCCGGCACCGGCAACTGGGACACCTGGGCGGACTCCGCGTTCACCGTGTCGCTGAACGCGGGCGCCAACACCGTCCGCGCCACCGCCACCACCGCCAACGGCGGCCCCAACCTCGACTACCTCGACGTGTCCTGACCACCTCGCCGTCTTCTACGAAAGGAGCGCCCATGCACCCCCCACACCCTGCGCGTCGCCCACGCTTACAGGCCCCCATACGTTTACGTCCCCTAGCGCGCTTACGCCCCCTCATCGTCCTGGCCGTCGCCTGCCTGGCCGTCACCGCGCTGGTCGCGCTCCCCGCCCGGGCCGCGATCGTCCGCTACGAGGCCGAGAACGCGACGATCTCGCAAGGCGTCGTCGAGTCGAACCACGCCGGGTTCTCCGGCACGGGCTTCGTCAACAGCGACAACGTCACCGGCCCGTACACGGAGTGGACGGTCAACGCGCCCGCGGCGGGCACCGCCACGCTGGCCATCCGCTACGCCAACGGCACGACCACCGCCCGCACCGCGGACATCTCGGTCAACGGCACGGTCGTCTCGGCCGGCCGCACGTTCGGCCCCACGGGCGCCTGGACCACGTGGGCCACCTCCCCCCTCACCGCGACGCTCGCCGCGGGCGACAACGAGATCCGCCTCACGGCCACGAACTCGGGCGGCAACCCGAACCTCGACTACCTCGAGGTCACCGTGGCCGACGCGCCCGCCACCGAGTACCAGGCTGAGGCCGCCACGCTGTCGCAGGCCGCGGTGGCGACCAACCACACCGGCTACACCGGATCCGGCTTCGTCGACTACGTCAACACGGCCGGCGGCTACATCGAGTGGACCGTCAACGTGGCCGAGGCCGGATCGCACACCCTCACGATCAGATACGCCAACGGCACGACGGCCAACCGCGCCATGACCATCGAGGTGAACGGGACGGCCCAGACCCGGGACTTCTCGGGCACCGGCACCTGGGACACCTGGGCGGACGCGCAGATCACCGCCACGCTGAACGCCGGGGTCAACACCGTCCGCGCGACCGCCACCACCGCCGACGGCGGCCCCAACGTGGACCGGCTCTCGGTCAGCGGCCCCGGCGGGCCCGACGGGCAGGCGCCGACCGTGCCCGCGAGCGTCCGCGTCACCGGCGTCTCGGCCTCCAGCATCTCGCTGGCCTGGACGGACTCCACCGACAACGTGGCCGTCACCGGCTACCGCGTCTACGAGGGGACGACCGTGGTCACCACCACGCCGACCGCCGGCGCCACGATCGGCGGGCTCGCCGCGGGATCCACGCACACGTACACGGTCACCGCGTTCGACGCGGCCGGCAACGAGTCCGGGCACAGCGCCTCGGCCACCGGCACGACCGGAGGCGGTAGCACCGGCCCGACGGCCGACCAGCTCCTGGCGAAGGTGACGGCGTGCAGCCAGATCTCCAACGGCAAGTACAAGACGGACTCCGACGTGAGCACGGCGACGGTCGCGGTGTGCCAGAAGACCGGCGCGGTGTTCTGGAAGGGCGACATGGACATCGACTGTGACGGGGTCCGCACGTCGCAGTGCAACGAGAACACCGACTGCTGCTTCCAGCCCGACACGTTCTGCCACACCAGCGGCGACTCACCACTGAACGCGGCGCAGCTCGCCTACATGGTGGTGCCCAGCCCCAGCTCCACCTGGGACTACCGGACCAAGGGCATCGGCTGCGGCACAGTGGTGGCGATCGTCTACAACGGGCAGGTGGAGTACGCCGTGATGGGCGACACGGGGCCGACCGGCATCATCGGCGAGGCGTCCTACCGGACGGCCGCCGACCTCGGCATCAACCCCGACCCCAGCAACGGCGGCACCGACACCGGCGTCACCTACATCGTCTTCACCGGCTCCGACACCAAAGTCCAAACCATCGAAAACCACACCCAGGCGGTCAATTTGGGCCGTACGTTGGCGCAGCGTTTCCTCGACCAGAACTAAACCGCCCATCCGTTACGGCTCCGCACGGTGGGCCGCACGCGCCGACGTCAGTGGCCGTCTGTCATGGCCGGTCGTGAAGGCTCACGGGTTGCTCGCCGTGACGACGCGCATTCTGGGCCGGCTCCGTGGTCAGATTGACCACGGAGCCGGGCAGCGTCAGGCGCGGCCGGGTGCGCCTGACGCGGTGAGCAGCGTGACCATGTAGTTCTGCAGGTCGTCGGCCCACGACAGCAGGCCGGCGACCCTGCCCTCGCGCACCTCCGCCTCCACGAACGCCGTAACCCCGAACACGATCAGCCTCGGCGTCGTGGCAGGCAGGGGCGGCAGTGCGGGGTCCGCCTTCCTGGCCCTGGTGGCCATGGCGGTGACCATGTCGAGGAACGGGCGGTAGGCGCGGTCGCGCTGGGCCACCGCCCGCTCGCCCGCGCGCGGCAGCTCGACGAAGTACGCCTGTGCGTAGGCGGGGCGCTCCTGCCACCAGCCCAGATACGCCCGAAGCCCGCCCAGGTTCGCGGCCCGCCAGTCGTCTGAGGAGGTGGCGGCTGTGTGGATCTCCTCGATCAGGCTCGGCAGGTCGCGTTCGCACAGGGCGAGGAAGCAGGCCTCCTTGTCGGCGAACTGCTCGTAGAAGGCGTTGCGCGAGACCCGGGCCGCCGCGATCACCTCGGGCACGGTCGTGGCGGCGTAGCCGCGCTGCGCCACCAGCTGCAGCATCGCTTCGATCAGCCGCTCCCGCTGCGAGCTTCGCACAGTCTCCGGTGAGAGCCCGTGACGTCCCCGGGGGAGCGGCTCGGCGGTCCGAACCTTGTTCTGTCGATCTCTTGACATCGCTCACCGATCGTACTTCCCTCATGTTAGGAGACGTTCATGTCTCCAAATGAGTTCTCCCCGCGAGGTGACCATGGAACACATCACTCGGCGGCGCGCGCTCCAAACGGGCATTGCGGGCCTCCTGGCGGCGGGCGCCCTGGCCCGTACGACTTCGGCGGAGGCGGCCAGCGCCATCGAGTCGCACTTCGCGGCCACCGGCCCGTACGCGGTCGCAACGGGCACCTCGGGCGGCCACCGGCTCTACTACCCGGCCGACCTGGGCGCCGATGGGTTCGCGCACCCGATCGTCACCTGGGGCAACGGCACCAACGCCACCCCCGACAACTACCCGGGCGTGCTCAACCAGCTCGCCTCCTGGGGCTTCGCCGTCGTCGCCTCCACCGACACCACCACGGGCACCGGAGCCGAGATCCTGGCCGCCGCCCAGCACCTCGCCGGGCTCAACTCCGACTCCGGCAGCGTCTTCGCCGGCAAGCTCGACGTGACCAGGGTCGCGGCCGTGGGCCACTCCCAGGGCGCGGGCGGCTCCGTCAACGCCACCAACCACTCCGGCGGGCTGATCACGACGGTCGTGCCGATCGCGCTGCCCGCCCAGATCTGGGTCAGCCCGGGGGACGAGTTCTCCGTCGCGGCGCTGACCTGCCCCGTGCTGTTCCTCAGCGGCGCGAACGACTGGGTCATCTCCTCGGCCGCCACCGTCCAGGGCTACTACGACCAGGTGCCGGGCGGGGCGGGCAAGGCCCTGCTCAAGGGCGCGGGCCACAACGACATCCAGAACGGTGGCGGCGGCTTCCTCGGTTACCTGACCGCCTGGCTCATGTACCAATTACGCGGCGACACGCTCGCGCGCGGCGCCTTCGCGGGCTCGGCGCCCGAGCTGCCCACCAACACCGCCTGGCAGGGCCAGGCCGTCAAGAACCTCAGCTAGGAGCCCCCGCACATGCTCGACCCGCACCACCCGGGTCCAGACCGCAGCCACCAGCTGGCATGTGCTGGATGGTGACGCGGTCCCGACTCGGCCGCGCCCTGGCCGGGACACTCCGCGCCTCCAGCCCGCTCGGAACCTCGGCGGGCGTGTGCTTGGCAGCGGCACGTTCCCTGGCCTTGCACTCGGCGTCAGGTAACGCCTGGCGGCCGGTGGCGAGCGGTCCCGACAAACGCTCGGTGGTCTGCAGCGGGTCCCTCAGCCGCGCGTGCGAGGAGCCCGGAGCGGTGCGCTGGAGCGGCGGGTTTGACGCCCCTGCCGGGAGGAGCCGGCGGCGGGGGTCGGTGGTGAGGCGGGTGTCTTGGCGGCGCGGGGCCAGAGAGGTCGGTGGTGGGGTGCGCGTCTTGATGCAGACGGCCGGTGGTGGGGCGGGACCGGGGAGGGTTTGGCGATGATTCCGGACGCAGACGAGATGATGGCGTGGATCCGGGCCGTCACCGAGCGGGGGATCAGACGCCCGGGATATCCGGCCGACGACTGGACCGCCGCGTGGGCCGCTGCGCGTTTCGAGGAGTTCGGGCTGGAGGGCGTGCGGCTGGCGCCCGTCGAGTTGCCGTGCTGGAAGCCGGTCAGCGCCACCCTCGCGGTGGAGGGCGGCCCTGAGTTCGAGGCGTTCGCGTTGCCGTACACGAGGGCGAAGGCCCGGGTGCGGGCGCCGCTGAGCAGGGAGGTCGCGCCGGGGGCGATCGTGGTGCCCAAGATGGCGTTCACCGAGCTGCCGCAGGCTTACGTCAGGGACCTGGCGACCGCCTGGCACGACCCGGAAGGCGCGTTCGACGAGCTCACGCAGGTGCTGCCGTTCCAGCTCGACTACCTGGACGTGCTGCACGGCGCGATGCGGGGCGGCGCGGCGGGATTCGCGGGCGGGCTGACCGGTGTGCCGTGGGAGACCCGCGACTACTACGCCCCCTACGACGCCGAGACCAGGGACATCCCGGCCGTGTGGCTGTCCGGGCGCGACGCGCGGCGGGTGCTCGCGCTGATCGACGAGGGGCCGCGCACTGGTGTGCTCACCGTCGAGGCGGAGACCGGGCCTGCTGTCTCGCACAACGTCATCGGCCTTCTGCCGGGCGCGTCCGACCAGTGGGTGATCATCGGCTCGCACCACGACGCGCCCTGGGCCTCGGCCGTCGAGGACGCCACCGGGATCGCGCTCGTGCTGGCCGCCGCCCGCCACTGGGCCCCAGTGCCCGCCCTCGAGCGCCCGCACAACCTGCTCTTCCTGCTCACCGCCGGGCACATGGCGCTGGCGGCCGGGACGAGGGCGTTCATCGAGGAGAACCGGGCCATGCTTCCTGACGTCGTGCTCCAGCTCCACCTGGAGCACGCCGCCCTCCGGTGCGTGGGCGTGGACGGCGAGCTGGTGCCGACCGGCGATCCGGAGCCGCGGTGGTGGTTCACCTCCAGGCGGCCCCGGCTGGAGAGGCTCGTCCACGAGGCGCTGGTCGCCGAGGACCTGCGGAGGTCGTTCGTGCTGCCGCCCGACGTGTTCTCCCCGATGCCGCCGACCGACGGCGCCTTCTTCCATCCGGAGGGGGTGCCGCTGGTGCACTTCCTGTCCGCGCCCATGTACTTGTTCGACTCGGCCGACACCCTCGACAAGGTGGACGTGGCGGGACTGGAGCCGCTGGCCCGCGCCGCCGTCAGGATCGTCGAAGGCACCGCGGGCTGGACCGCCCGCGGACCCTCATGAGCGGCCGAGGATGTCGGCCGCGCGCTCGCGCATCTCCACCTTGCGGATCTTGCCCGTGACGGTCATGGGGAACGCGTCCACCACGTGGACGTACCGGGGGATCTTGTAGTGGGCGAGCCGGTCAGTGCAGAACTCCCTGACCCGCTCGGCCGTCAGCGGCTCGGCGCCCGGCCGCATGACGATCCAGGCCATGAGCTCCTCCCCGTACTTCTCGTCGGGCACGCCGATCACCTGGACGTCGCTGATGTCCGGGTGGCCGTAGAGGAACTCCTCGATCTCGCGCGGGTAGATGTTCTCGCCGCCGCGGATGACCATGTCCTTGATGCGGCCCACGATGTTGACGTAGCCGTCGGCGTCCATGGTGGCCAGGTCGCCGGTGTGCATCCAGCGGGCGGTGTCGATGGCCTCGGCCGTGGCGTCCGGCTGGCCCCAGTAGCCGAGCATGACCGAGTAGCCGCGGGTGCACAGCTCGCCCGGCTCGCCCCGGCGGACGGTCAGGCCGGTCTCCGGGTCGACGACCTTGACCTCGATGTGCGGCATGGCCCGGCCGACGGTCTCGGTGCGGCGGGCCAGGCCGTCGTCCCTGCGGGTCATCGTGGACACCGGCGAGGTCTCGGTCATGCCGTAGCAGATGGCGACCTCGGCCATGTTCATCTCGCTGACGACCCGTTTCATGACCTCGACCGGGCACGGGGAGCCCGCCATGATGCCCGTTCTGAGGGTCGAAAGGTCGAAATTTCCGGACCCGGACAGCGCGGCCAGCTCGGCGATGAACATCGTCGGCACCCCGTACAGGGACGTGCACCGCTCCTCCTGCACGGCGCGCAGCGTCGCCTCCGGGTCGAACCCCGGCGACGGCAGCACGACGCACGAGCCGTGGGAGGTCGCCGCGAGGTTGCCCATGACCATTCCGAAGCAGTGATAAAGAGGCACCGGCAGGCACACCCGGTCGGCCTCCGTGTAGCCGACCAGCTCGCCGACGAAGTAGCCGTTGTTGAGGATGTTGTGGTGGGACAGCGTGGCGCCCTTGGGGAAGCCGGTGGTGCCCGACGTGTACTGGATGTTGATCGGGTCGTCGAACGTCAGCCGCGCCGCCCGTTCCCGCAACCCGGCCGGGTCGCCGCGCCTGCCGTTCTCGACCAGTTCGTCCCACCCGGGCCCGCCGATGAACACGGCGTCCTTGAACCCGATCTCGTCGATCATCGCCCGGTAGTCGCTGGTCTTGTGCGCGACCGCGCTGATCAGCAGCCGCATGCCGGACTGCTTCACGACGTAGGCCAGCTCGTGGGCCCGGTACGCGGGGTTGACGTTGACCAGGATGGCCCCGATCTTGGCGGTGGCGTACTGGACGAGCACCCACTCCGCGCAGTTGGGCGCCCAGATGCCCACCCGGTCGCCCTTGGCGATGCCGCGGGCCATCAGGCCGAGCGCCACCTCGTTCACGGCGGCGTCCAGCTCCGCGTAGGTCCAGCGGCGTCCGGCCGCCACGTCCGCCAGCGCCTCGCGCTCGCCGAACCGCGCAACGGTGCGCTCGAAGTTCTCCCCGATCGTCTCTCCCAGCAGGGGGACCTCGGACACGCCCGAGGCGTACGAGAGCAGTGCATCAGCCATGCCCGGAGGATTCCCCCATATCCGGCCCCCCCGCCACCCCCGTTCGGGGGTGGCTCTCGGCGGCGGGCCTGGTCCATGCTGATGCCATGGCCGCACCGTACGCGCCCGCCGACCGTGAACGCGAGACGTTCCAGGCCGCCGTGGGCAGGCTGCGGCGGGCCACCGGGCTGCCCGTCGCGTTCGGCGGCGTGGTGGGGGGCCGCTCTCACGGTGTCACGCTGACGGAGTTCAGCGGCACCCTGACCGGCGCGCTACGCGGCCTCGTCGTCAGCGCGGGCAACGGGCTCGGCGGCCGGGTGATCACCACAGCCCGGCCCGGCGCCGTCGACGACTACACCGCAGACCCGCGCATCAGCCACGAGTACGACAAACCGGTCAACCTCGAGGGGTTACGGGCCATCGCGGCCGTGCCGGTCACGGTGGACGGCATGGTGTCGGGGGTCCTGTATGGCGGGATCCGCGAGCCGCTGTCGATCAGCGACCGCGTGCTGGACGCCATGACCCAGGTCTCCATGCGGGTGAGCTTCGAGATGACCGTACGGCGCGAGGTGGAGCGCCGGCTGGCCGAGATGGAGACGGCGGCGATCACCCGCGCCGCCCGCGAGTCGCCGACCACCGGCGAGTGGGAGGCGGTCCGCCAGGCGCACGCCGAGCTCAGGGCCATCACGCAGGACGTCTCCGACGCCGTGATCCGGGCCCGGCTCCAGGACGTCTGCGACCGGCTGGCCGGCTCGAACGGCCGAGCCCCGTACCAGGCCAGCCCGTTGTCGCCGCGCGAGCTCGACGTCCTCGCCCTGGTCGCCGTGGGTTGCGGCAACGCCGAGATCGGGGTCCGGCTCGGGATCCGGCCGGAGACGGTCAAGAGCTACCTGCGCAACGCCATGCGCAAGCTGGGCACCCACACCCGCATGGAGACCGTCGTCGCCGCCCGCCGCCGCGGCTTCCTGCCCTAGCCTCGTTTCCGCACGGCACGGCGACCGGCCCGCGTCCGTCGGCCAGCACGAGCTCGGCGAACGCGCCCAGCATCGCGCGGGGCAGCGGCAACGTCTCCAGCACGCCCTCGTAGCGCTTGGCGAAGTCGGCGGCGACGGTGTCGTAGGACGTACGGATGGCGGCGAGGAAGGGGGGCTCGGTCATGCGGGTCACCGTAGCCGGTGACTCAGTTCCCCTGCTGGTGGGTGCTCCAGTACTCGTCGGCGGCGGCCTGGATGTCGGTGAGCACCTTCTGGTAGGTGTCCGGCTTGACGACGAAGGCGCCGAACCCGTCCAGCGCGGCGGTGAGCACAGGCGGCGGCGTGGCCTCGAAGTAGCGGTTCACCAGCCGGTACTCACCGCTCCCCGCCGCTTTGCTGACCTCGGCGATGGCCTGGTCGGCGATGGCCACCTTGGGGTTGGCCGAGACGTCGCCCCTGGCCGTGGCCCACTTCTCCTGCGCGGCCGGCCCGACCCACCACTTGAGGTACTTCATGCTGGCGTCGGGGTCGGGCGCCTTGGCCAGCGAGCAGAGCGGGCCGCTCTCGAAGATCATCGAGGTCTTGGGCAGGGCCGGGTTGACGTTCGGGATGACGAAGAAGCCGTAGTCGGTGCCCGCCTTGAGGTCGCGCTGCGTCATGCTCGTGTTGAACCACGTGCCGAGCGACACCATCGCCGCCTTGCCGGTCTTGAGCACGTCGGCGGGGTCGGTCTTGTCGCCCGGGTTGTTGAAGTAGCCGGCGTCGATCATCGACTTCCACCGCTTCATCACTTCGGCCACGCCGGGATCGGTGTATTTCGCCTGGCCGGTCGAGAGGCGGTCGTAGAGGTCGGGGTCGGTGCCGGCGAGCAGCTGCTCGAACCAGACGAAGGAGAACAGCACCGACGTGTGGTAGAACGCGGTCACGCCGTTCTTCTTCAGCATGTCGGCGATCTTGATGAGCTCGTCCCAGGTGGTCGGGGGCTTGAGCCGATATTTGTCGAAGATCGACTTGTTGTAGAACATGCCCCAGTACGCCGCGTTCAGCGGCACGCAGTACTGCTTGCCGCCCACCGTGTAGTACTTGGCCAGGTCCGCCGAGAGGTCGCCGTTCTTGATCGCCTCCTGCCAGATCGGGGTCGTCTCCGCCACCTGTTTCTGGCCGACGATCTCCGCCATCCGTCCGCCCGTCGTCCAGGTGAACAGGTCGGGCTTCACGTTCGTGCGGAAGGACGCCTTGATGAACGCCTGGTACGTCGGCTCGTCGGTGTAGCCCACCGGCTTCATCGACAGGCCGATCTGCTGCTTGGACAGGCTGCCCATCTCGTCGAAGTACTTGCTCCAGGCGCCCTTGTCGTTGTAGAGCTTCAGCTCCGTCTTGCCGGCGGCCTGCTTGGGCGCGGAGCCGCCGGAGGAGCAGGCGGCGAGAGCGAGGCAGAAGGCGGCGGCGATACCAAGTGACCGGATCATGCCCGGCCTCCTCTTCGATCTTGGGGGGATAAGTCATCTAATCACTTGATATCTTGGGTGTCCATAGGGACGACGGCCCGGCGCGTAACCTCCCGGTAATCTCGCGGCGCCATGCCGTACCTGTCCTGGAAGAGCCGGCCGAAGTACGACTGGCCGGAGAATCCGCAACGCTGAGCGATCCGGCCGATGCCCTCCGTCGTCGTGGCCAGCAGCAGGGCGGCGTGCTCCAGACGGCGGCCGACCACGAACCCGATCGGCGTGCAGCCGTAGTGCCTGCGCATCGAGCGGGCCAGGTGCCCCGAGCTGACCGCGGCCATCGCCTGGAGCCTGGGCAGGCCCTCGCGCAGGTTCTCCTCGCGGCGCATCGCGGCGCAGGCCGACACCAGCCAGCCGGGCCGCGGATCCACGGCCGTACCGTCGGCGCGTTCCAGCAGGGGGACGACCGCCGTCCACAGCCCGACCAGATCGAGGACCCGGGGCGCGCCGGAATAGGCGCCGAGCACGCGGCCGAACTCCGCCGCCACCAGCCCGTCGAGATCGGCGCGCGCCGACGGCGGGAACTCCCGGCGATCCCAGTCCGCCGGGCCCGCCAGCCCGGCCAGGTCGGCGAAGGCACGCCAGCGCTCACTCGGGAAGGCGATGTTGACGAAGCTCATGCCGTCGTTCGAGGCGAACTCGTGGCGGTCGTGCGGGCGTACCAGCACGACGTCGCCCGCGCGCAGCGGCAGCTCCGCTTCGCCGACCCTCTGCGCGCCCGCCCCCGCGGTCACGAAGACGAGCTCGTGGAAGTCGGCGTGACTGTGCGGCTCCGGCCGGTCCCTGCGGCTGCCGGTCACCGGCACCAGAGCCGCGTGGTACGGCAGGCCGGCCGCGAACTCGACCCAGCGCAGGACGGTCGGCATGTCAGGAAATTAATACTTATGGAGCGGCGAGTGCTAGTAACGCCTGCCCGGAAGACCGAAGAATCCGATTGACGCCCACCCCTCACAAGGAGCACATGGTGATCACGGAAGTCGACCGGACCCTCCAGGACTACGACCGCGACGGCTACACGATCTTCCACGACGTCCTCGACCGTGACCTGATCGCCGAGGCGAGCGACCACGTCGGCTGGCTCCAGGCCAAGCACCCCGACCTGCACGGCGAGGACCTGGGCACCGAGCTGGTCGCCGGTGACCCCTTCTGGGTGCGGCTGGTCAGCGACGACCGGCTGCTGGACCTCGCCGACACCTTCGTCGGCCCGGACATCGCGCTGTTCGCCTCGCACTACATCAGCAAGCCGCCCTTCTCCGGCAAGCCGGTCCTGTGGCATCAGGACGGCGCGTACTGGCCGCTGGAGCCGATGCGCGTCGTCACGCTCTGGCTGGCCGTGGACGAGGCCACGCCGGAGAACGGCTGCATGCGCGTGATCCCCGGCTCGCACAAGCAGGACCTGCACGAGCTGCGGCAGCGCGACGACATCGACAACGTGCTCGGCTCGGAGAGCGCGGTGACCGTGGACGAGTCGCAGGCCGTGGACCTCGTCCTGGCGCCCGGCGACGTGGAGGTCCACCACCCCAACATCCTGCACGCCTCCAACGCCAACACCTCGCCGCGCCGCCGCTGCGGCCTGACCATCCGCTACATCCCGACCTCGACCCGGATCACGAGCGAGCAGCAGCCGTTCGTCTCCGCCCTGCTGCTGCGCGGGAACCCGGGCGTGAACGTCTACCAGCCGTTCCCGTCGTACGTGGAGGGCGAGCACATGCCCTTCGCCGGCGCCGGGAAGTAAGGGATCACGTGCAGCACCCGCCGCCTCGCGCCTCGCACCAGTCGAGAGGCGCTACTCGGCCGGCACGGGCGCGCGGTACGCGATGTGCCCGTCGAGCATGGTAAGCCAGGCGTCCACGCCCGACAGCGCGCCGGCGGGTAGACTCTGGACGTCCGCGTCCAGCACCACCACGTCGGCCAGTTTGCCGGGCGTGAGCGACCCGATCCGGTCCTCCATGCGCAGGGCGTAGGCCGCGTCGATCGTGTGCGCGCGCAGCGCCTCCTCCAAGGTGATCGCCTGCTCGGCCCCGATCGGCCCGCCCTCCCTGGTACGGCGGCACACCGCGTTGGAGACCGTCTCCATGGGCCGCAGCGAGGAGACGAACGAGTCGCTGGACAGCACCGGCCGCAGCCCGGCGTCCAGCTCCTCGCGCAGCGGCTGCAGCCGGTGCGCCCGCCGCTCGCCGAGCCGGCGCACGAAGTCGGTGCCGCTGTCGTACAGGAAGTTGGGCTGGTTGACCGGGATCACGCCGAGCGAGGCGAACTCCCTGACCTGGGCGGGGGTGGGATAACCGCAGTGCTCGATCCTGGGCCTGGCGTCGTCGCCCGACACCGCCACCGCGGCCTTGATCGCGTCGAGGGAGTAGCCCATCGCCCGGTCGCCCTGGGTGTGGATGCCGATCTGCCAGCCCGCGGTCGCGGCCCGCCGTACGAGGTCCACGAGCTGCTCCGGCTGGTGGTAGAGCGAGCCCGTGAAGCCCTCGCCGTACGGCTCGTCGAACATCGCGGTGCCGCCCAGCAGCGTGCCGTCGCAGTAGAACTTCATCGCCCCGAACCGCAACCGGTCGTCGCCGAACGGGCCCGCCAGGCCGACCGAGGACAGCTCGTCCAGCATGTGCGACAGCGGCATGACCGCGGTGCGCACCGGCAGCGTGCCCGCCTCCCAGGCGGACCGGTAGACCAGCAGCTCGCGGCGCGACACCTGCGGGTCGCACACGGTGGTCACCCCGGCCCGCAGGTACGTCTCCCCGGCCAGCTCCAGCCACGACCTCAGCTGCTCAAGAGGCAGGTCGACGTGGAAGTTGGGGCCGTGGCAGCCGATGTCCACGGCCACCGGCAGGATCAGCTCCATGGCCGAGTCCAGCACCATGCCGGTCAGCCGCCCGCCCTCGTCCCGCACGAACGCGCCGCCCGCCGGGTCGGCCACGTCGTCGCCGATGCCGCGCCAGGACAGCGCGGCCGAGTTGACCACCGCCTGGTGCCCGGACACGTGATAGACGATCACCGGGTGCTCGGTGGTGGCCTCGTCGAGCTGCCGCCGGGTCGGCCGCCCGCCGGGATACTTGGCGTCGTCCATGCCGTACGCCCTGATCCACTGGCCAGCGGGGGTCCTCGCGGCCTCGGCGGCGATGGCGGCGACCAGGTCGGAGGCGCTGCCCACGGCCGGGTAGCGGGCGTCCACCGCCACCAGCGTCTCGGCGGTGGACAGCAGGTGGTTGTGCGGGTCGATGAAGCCGGGCAGCACGCTCCGCCCGCCCGCGTCGACGACCTCGGCTCCCGGGCCCGCCGCGGCCAGCACGTCCTGCTCGCGCCCGACGGCCAGGACGCGGC
>NZ_JBFAMX010000086.1:0-28195 GCF_040659615.1 Nonomuraea sp. NPDC049784 | reverse complement strand
CTGGGGCTGGGGCAGATCTTGGCGGACGTGCCGGCCGGCGCCCTCGCCGCCCGGCTGGGCGACCGCAAGGCCATGCTCATCGCCGCCGGCGTCGCCGTACTCACCCTCCTGGGATGCGCGCTGGCCACCCAGCTCTGGCAACTGGCGCTGGCCGTTGCCGCCACCGGCGCGACGAACTCGGTGTTCATGCTCGCACGCCAGTCATACCTGACAGAGATCATCCCTGAAGAGCTGCGGGCCAGAGCGCTGTCGACGCTCGGCGGAATGTCGCGAATCGGCGCGTTCATCGGACCGTTCCTCGGCGCCGCGGTCGTGCACGACCGCCCGATCCGCGACGTCTACTGGCTGGCACTGGCCTGCGCGCTGGTGGCGGGACTCGTAGTCCTGTTCGTACCCGAGGTGGCCCACCCGGATGCGGCGCGGCAGCGCCGGCACGCACCCGTCTCCATCCGTTCGGTCGTGACGCGGCACCGTCACGTGTTCCTGACCCTCGGTCTGACCGTCTTCCTCGTGGCGTCGGTGCGCGCCACCCGCCAGACGGTGCTGCCGCTGTGGGCCGACCATATCGGTCTAAGTCCCTCGACCATCGGCGTCGTCTTCGGGCTCGCCGGCTTGGTGGACACCATGATGTTCTACCCTTCCGGGAAGATCATGGACCGCGCGGGCAGGCTCTGGGTCGCCGTGCCGTCAATGCTCGTCCTGGGGCTGTCCCAGGCCGCGCTGCCGCTCTGCCACGGCCTGGTGCCGCTGACCGTCGTCGCCATGCTGATGGGATTCGGCAACGGAATGGGCAGCGGCCTCCTGATGACCCTCGGCGCGGACGTCGCACCGCCGAAGACCAGATCGCAGTTCCTGGGCGTGTGGCGGCTGTGCGCCGACTCCGGTGGCGCCAGCGGACCGCTGCTCGTCTCCACCGCCGCGGGGCTGGGCAGCCTGACCTCAGGTATCGGGGCCATGGGCGTGATAGGCGTGCTGGCCGCTATCGCGCTGATCCGCTGGGTCCCGCGATATTCCGCCTTCGCCACCAGGGGCACCAAAGCGCGCACCTCCCCGACGCCCCTGAACCTCGAAACGCCAGCACCGCGGTCGTGACAGGCGCAGCCGGAAACACGGAGCGATCCGCGCACGACCGAAGACGAGACCAGTGACACTGAATATCGTGCTGTTAATCCTGGAACCGGTGGTTCTGAGATTGTTGTCTGTTCTTGTAAGGGACGTGGCACGAACCTGCGAAGACCCACGCGTGCTCTTCCTCGATCCACCCGCCATGTACTAAGGCGGGCCGGTCACGCCTCGCCGGATGTCAGGCCTACCGGGCGGGCCACACCCGTGCCCCGATGCCGCAGTAGCCGTTCGGAACTTTGAACAGGTACTGCTGGTGGTAGTGGCTCGCCTTGGGCAATAGATCTCGGCTGACGCAGATCCGAGCGACACGGACCCTCACCGGGGCCTCGGCATACATCTCAGCATCGGCTCCTTGGCCGAAGACCCCCTCAGACCTCGCTCGGCTTGTCGTCCCGCGTGTCCCGAAAGCGGTGAGCACGTCATCGATCGAGACGCGTTCCCCTGCCAGCACCAGCGCCCAGCCCTTTGAGGTCGGCGGCAGCGGGTTCGACGGCTCATCGGACACCACCGCATCCATCGGCCGGCAGGTCGTGGCCGCACTGACGGAAACCGGCCTTTCGGTGGAGTGAAACGGCTGCCCCGACCAGGCCATTACCGTCGCGCCCCTGGATTGGCGCAAACGGCTCATCGGATGAGGAGACCCGCGATGATCAGTACGACGCCAACAGCCACCATGTTGCCCAAAGCCCGGAGCTGATGTCGACGCCCCCGACCAGATCCCTGTTTGCAGACGGGGCCGGGGCTGTGGCAAGCCCCACTCGGGGAGCGGGGCGGAGCCCCGTGCCAAACGCCAAACCGCCGGGTTCCCCGCAACGGCATCCCGGCAAATGGCGTCGAATCGCCACCGTCTCGGCGCTCGAGATCAGCGATGAGTCACGCGACGCCGTATCTCAGAGCGGCGGGAGGGAAACCGCGGAGCACGCCTACCGCAACAGTTCTGGACGCTCGCGCTCGGTCACCCCACGAGCAGTCTCAGGCAGAGACCACCTGCACGGTTTTCCCGCACAGTTTGTTCATGTCGTCCTCATCAGATGTCAGAACGATGACCGGGCGCACCGAGCGCAGTGCGGTAGCTGCGACCACAGCGTCGATGGCGTACTTGTGACCATGCAGGCGGGCATCTCGAAGAAGCTCGATCGCCCGCGACGAGATGTCCTCGGTCACAGGCTCGATCTTCAGCCGGGACAGGTACCACCTGAGACGATCGCCTTTGACGCGAACATCTTGCGCCTCAATCGGCGTCATCGCACTGACCACAACCCGAAAGTCGTTGTCCTGCGCTTCTCTTACGAACGCGGTCACCCGCTGGTCTGCCTCGCACCACTTCACGAGCCCCTCACAGTCGAGAACCACGGTGCCCGCGCTCAGCCTGCTTCGTGCGCGCGCCATCCGTCCTCCTCCTGTAGTTCCGGCGCCGACTTGACGTGACGGAACAGCTCCGCCGCCTCGTCACGCAAAGCCTGCGGGATCGGCCCAGAAGCGGCCTCGTTCGCCTGCAGGGCCTCCTCCAAGAGATCCCGCTCGATCTGGCGCTCCACAGCGGCATCAACGTAAGCGGAAAATCCACGGGCCCCGACCCGCTCTCGGACAGCGCGAATGTTGCCCGCCCTCAGGGACACGCTGACCTTGGCCGCCGGCCCGTCACCCGGGGCGAACTCCCGTTCAGGCATGCTCATAGAACCAGTTTACTACCCGAAGTAGCAAAAGGCGGATCCTAGCTCTACGCAAGACCCCGACCGCCACCGGGCCTTCGCCTCGCCGGACGTCAGGCCCACCGGACAAGCAACGCCTGTGCCACCGATCCCGCAGTACCCATTGGGCACTTTGTACAGGTATTGCTGGTGGTAGCAGTTCGCTTCACGCATCAAACGCTGGTCCGGCCGCAAACGGGCTTGGTCATCATGGGCAGAATTCGTATCGGATCGCAGACCGTCCCGAGTCGAGGACGTCGGCGGTCGGCTGAGGTAAGGCAGGCATGTGCCGGACGCATCGCGCGACTCGCTAGCCTGAGTCACGATGAACCGTTTGAGGACGTCGCGAGGTGAGTTCGGTCTCACCCGCTTCCCCGAAGATCCCCGTGACCCGCTACGCGCCTGGGACGCCGCCGACGAGTACCTGCTGCGGCATCTCGAGGGAATCGACGGCGAATCAATCGACCTGTCGGGCACCGTGGTCGTGCTGGGCGACCGCTGGGGTGCTCTGGTCACCGCACTCGCCGATCATCGACCCGTGCAGATCACCGACTCCTACCTCACCCAGCAGGCGACCCGAGCGAACCTGAGTCGCAACAAGATCGCCCAGGACACGGTGCGCCTCTGTACGACCATGGATGCGCCACCGCCCCGGATCGATGTGTTGCTGATCCGGGTGCCCAAGGGGCTCTCGCTCCTTGAGGACCAATTGCACCGTCTCGCACCCCACGTGCATGCGGGCACCGTGGTCGTCGGCGCGGGAATGGTCACCGAGATCCACACCTCGACCCTGGAGCTGTTCGAACGTACTCTCGGGCCAACCAAGACGTCGCAGGCGGCGAAGAAGGCACGGCTCATCTTCTGCTCGCCTGACTCTCAGATGCCCCGTCGTGCCAGCCCGTGGCCGCGAAGCTACACCCTCCCCACCGGCATCGGAGCGGTCTCAGGACTCACCGTCATCAACCACGCCGGCACCTTCTGCGCCGACCGCCTCGACATCGGCACCCGGTTCTTCCTGCAGAACCTGCCGCCGCTCCGGGGCCGTGAGCATGTCGTGGACCTGGGCTGCGGCAACGGGGTGATCGGGCTCGCTGCGACACTGACCGACAGCGAAGCCAAGGTGTCGTTCATCGACGAGTCCTACCAGGCGCTGGCTTCGGCGGAGGCCACGCTCCGGGCGAACGTTGATACGAGCAGCAACGCGACGTTCCTGGCGGCCGACGGCATGTCCGGTGTACCGGCAGGGACGGTGGATCTGGTCCTGACCAACCCGCCGTTCCACACGCACCGCGCGAGGACCGACGCGACGGCTTGGCGTATGTTCAACGGTTCACGCGCGGCACTACGCCGCGGCGGCGAACTTTGGGTGGTCGCCAACCGGCACCTCGGCTACCACGTGAAGCTGCGGCGACTGTTCGGCAATTGCGAGGTCGCCGCGAGTAATTCCAAGTTCGTCGTCCTACGAGCCGTCAAGCGCTGACCGTGCTCCGCCATCGCAATGCCGACTGGCAGGCGCTGGGCACGCCCGAATCAGTGATCGAGCAACGCCCAGGTCGGGCAACCCCTGCTACGCCTGCATCTGAGCCGTCCTCCGGAATGCTCACGCGGGCGAGCGCAACCTGCCTACGGTTTTCCTGATCGGCATCGCCGCGCGTTCGTGCTGAACCCCGCCGTCTACGGACGCGTCTTCGCCATCGCAGCCGACGCGCCGACCCTCGCCGGCGCCACCACCGTGTCGGCGTTCCAGCTGGGCATCAGCATCACCCCCGTGCTAGCAGCCGCATCACTCACACAAAGGGCCGCACTCACATCGGTCTGCTTGATCGGGGCCGCCCTCGCCGCGGCCGCTGTGCCCCTCATTCTGCTGGACCGGGCACGACAGGCCCGCTCAACGTAACGCGCGGCGGCTGACGCAAGCTCAGCCGCAATCCACTCACTCGGCTCCCGACGAGGTCGCCACAGCCCAGGTGGATCCTGAAAGGAACAAGCACGCCCCGCTCAATCCCACGAACCCTCGCCGTCGCCTCCGCGTACACTTCCGCGTCGGCTCGCTCACCGACGGCCCACACCTCACAGAGCTCCACCGACTTGTCCTCGGTGACAGCACTTTCAGTAATGATATAGTCACGCTCAGCTATGGAAATCATCAGCGGATTGCCGCGTCACGTGGCTTGCGTGATGGATGGAAACGGGCGGTGGGCCGCGCAGCGATCGCTGCCGCGCACCGCAGGCCACGAGGCGGCAGAGGCCGCCGTAATCGACATCATCGAGGCCGCACGCTCGGCCGGCATCAAGTGGTTAAGCCTGTACGCCTTCTCCACCGAGAACTGGCGGAGGCCGACGGGCGAGATCGACATCCTGATGAGGCTCGTGCGCCGGGCCATCCGCAAGCACGCACCGGCGTTGCACGCGCGGGGCGTCCGGTGCCGGTTCCTGGGCATGTCCGATCCGCGGATCCCGCCGCCCCTGGTCCAGGACATCACCGATCTGATGACGCTTACCAGCGACAACAGGCAAATGACGCTGACGGTCGCCTTCGATCACGGAGGACGACGCGACATCGTGGAAGCTGCCCGTTCGCTGATTCACGCCGCCGTACCGGCCGAGCAGGTCACCGAGGTCACCTTCGCCCGGCATCTCCCCTACTCCGACACGCCGGATGTGGACCTGGTCATTCGTACCTCCGGAGAGCAACGAATCTCCAACTTCATGCTCTGGCAAGTGGCCTACGCCGAATGGGTCTTCCCACAAGTGCTATGGCCCGACTTCCGCGCGACCCACCTCTGGGAATGCCTTGAGGCCTACCGATCGCGCCAGCGCCGGTTCGGCGATGTCCGCCGGTCGGCCGCCACTACGGGAGAGGAATCTCGATGACCCAGACCACCGCAGAGGAGATCGTCGACATCTTCGGGCCGGACTCGATGCTGCGCCGCCTCGTCAACGACGCGCGGTGGGGCCTTGCGGTGACCCGCGCCACGGTGCTGGAAGCCGCGCACCCACAGATCGGCACAGCGTTGATCGAAAACTCGACGTTCGTGACACATCCGTGGCGGCGTCTGCGCAACACGTTGGCGAGCATGCAGCGAATCCTCGACCCGGACCATCACGTTCGCAACCGGGAGGCAGCCCGCCTCAACCGCCTGCACGCCCGCATCTCGGGCACCGGCCCGCAAGGCCGCCGCTACGACGCGACGGACTCCGAAGCACGCGCCTGGGTGGTGGCAACCCTGTTCGAATCGACGGTGACGATGTATCGGCTGAGCGGTGAGTCGCTCGACGGGGCCGCGCTGGAACAGCTCTACGCCGAGTTCCGTACATTTCTGGCCCTGCTCGAGGGCAACAGCGACCAACTCCCCGCGACGTTGCAGGAGTTCTGGCCCTACTACGACGACATGATCGACCATCACCTGGAGAGCACCGAGGCGGTGCGCGTCATCGTCTACCGGCTCTTCGCCAACGTGCCCGCGCCGCCCCTGCTGCGCAACCATCCCGCTGTGTGGGCCGCGGGCCGAGCCGTGGCAGGCCCGATGGCCGCCGCGATCACCATCGCGTCGCTGCCGGAATCCTTCTGCCGACGTGTCGCCCTGCCCGACCTCCCAGGGGCGCGGGCGCTCATGCACGGGGCCTATCTGACCGCCGGCTTCGCCACCCGCCTGCTTCCAAACAGCTGGGTGCACGTCAGCTCGTTCATGAGCCTGCTGGATCCCGACCACGCCAGTGGTTCTGGACCATGGGGGACCGTACGCCGCAAGGCGGGCCAGGCCGCGGCCATGCTCAGACTCATCACCCCAGCTCCCGACAAGATCAACCAAGCCACACGCTCAGCTGACCAGTTCTTCGCCGAGGTCCTTGACCAGACCGGCGACGGTTACCTCGCCTGGCCTGACCTGGCAGCCATGGCAAGAGAGATCGCCACTCGGCTCGACCTGGACGAGCAGGACGAGGAGCGGCTCTACAACGCCTACGCCGCCTGGTGGCGGGATTTGCAAACCAATCTCGACACCGACGGCGACGGACGCGTCACACGACAGGAATACGCCGCCGCAGCCGCTTCTCTGCCCAGCCCCGGACTAGTCAAGGTCGCCGACGTACTGTTCGATGTCACCGATGTCGACGACGACCAAACGATCGACGCACAGGAATACCAGAAGTTGTTCCGTACGGCCTTCCACCGCGACCTGACCGGCAGAGCCGACAACTACTCGCGCAGCGCTTTCGTCAGACAGTTCCTGTCCTTCATGTCCGGGCAACAGCACTCGATCGCCTACAACTCCCTCCTCTCTTAGTTGGAGGTGCAGTCACGCTCCGCTACTGCCATTCCTACCGCCACCGCGACCAACCTTCGGGGCACTCCCCGAAGGTTGCCACGGAGCCGGGAATGAGCACGCCCCCGAACGATCTCCCGCCCCTCAACGGCGGAAACGACGGGGGCCGTGGCTACCGTTTGTAGCGCTCGTCCGCTGCCCCTCTGCCGAGGATCAGGCCGGCCATCCGCAGCAATCGGTCCACGTACAACTTTCCCTCTCGCGTACGGACTCGCCGCCGAATCCGGCGCAACTCCCGGACACTGCTGCCGAGCTGCCGCCGAAGCTGCGCACTGACCACGCCGCCGTCATTACGGACGTACCAGTTCACAACGCCCGTCGCCCCGTCGTCCGCCATGACCAGGTCTGCGAAGAGATCCCGATCACCCAGGCTGGGAAACGGAATGTGCTGGTGCTCCTCCCAGAGGACCGTCACTTCCTCAAAGGCGCCTTCGCTCACTCGCCGGCAGGTGCGATGCCCACCGGGCAGGAGACTCCGGTGCCGCCGATGCCGCAGTAGTCATTCGGCACTTTAAAAAGATACTGCTGGTGGTAGCACTTCGGTTCAGGCAACAGAGACTGCCGGGCACAGGCGACCGGAAGACTCCGTAGGCACGGTACTCATGCCCACACGCAAAGGTTGGTCTTCACCGCGCGCCTGAGCCTCGCCGACCTCCTCCACCGCTCCGAAGAGGCCGGTACCCGGCATCGTTGACGGCGACGTCGATCCCGCCGAAACGCTCGACCCCTCGGGCCGTCGCGACCACCCGGTTACTGCGCCGCAGCGCCGCCGCCCCCGGCGCATGCGCGACATCAAGAAGGGGCCGGGAAAGGCTCTCGGCTACGACCCGGCCCGAGGCTGGTCCCTTCGTGCGCGTCTCCCAGCGCGGCACCGACCATGGCGGCCGCGTCGCGGACCAGGGCACCATAGGCTGACTGGCTTTCATCGGCCATGCGGCTGGTCGGCACGTTGATGCTGATGCTCGCCACCGGCTGCCCGGAGTCGTCCCTCACGGCCGCCGCGACGGCTGAGACGTCGGAGCGCCACTCTCCGCTGTTGGTCGAGTATCCGCGCTCGCGGATCTTCTCCAACTCCGCGAGCAACTCGTCGGGGTCGGTGATGGTCGTATCGGTGTACCGCGGCAGCCCGTCGGCGATCAGTTGCTCCACGACCGCTTCGGGGCTGGCCGCCAGTACCGCCTTGCCGTGCGCGGATGCGTGTAGCGGGAGACTGTGGCCCAGTGGCAGGACAATACGTACCGGCTTGGATGTCTCAAGACGCTCGATCAGCACGACCCTGTCGCCTTCGGGGATCGTGAGGTGGATCGTCTCGTCGATGCGCCGCCGCAGGTCCTCCATCACCGGCACGGCCACGTCGCGCAGGCTGAGGTCCCCGGCGGCGTGACGACCCACGTACAGCGCTTTGGTGGTCACGGCCCACCGGGTGACACCGCCGCCGGCCGGGCGGATCCACCCAGCGACCTGCAGTGTGCGCAGCGCGCGCTGCACGGAACTCTTGGGGATGCCCGTGGCCCGGGCCAGTTCGGCCACCCCGGCCGGTTGCCGTGCGGCCACCTCCTCCAGTACGCGGAGGGCGTTCAGGACGGTTTGCACCGTTTGACTCCTCAATCGGGCGACACTTAAGCTCGTCGTGCCATCATACGACACAATGTGCCGTGTAGCGGCACAGCGAGGAGTAGAGCCACGTGACCATGCACACCGGTCGCCATTTCCTGCAGATCCCTGGCCCCACGAACGTCCCCGACCGAGTGCTTCACGCCATGGCGGCGCCGACGATCGACCACCGCGGTCCCGAGTTCGCGGCACTCGCACTACGCGTCCTCGAAGCGATCAAGCCGGTGTTCGGCACCGCCGGCCCCGTCGTGATCTATCCCGCCTCTGGTACGGGAGCCTGGGAAGCCGCTCTGGTGAATACTCTGAGCCCCGGTGACCGGGTCCTGTGCTTTGAAACAGGACATTTCGCTACATTGTGGCAGGATATGGCCCGCGGCTTGGGGCTTAACGTTGACTTCGTCCCGGGTGACTGGCGCCACGGGGTCGACCCGCAGGCTGTGGAAGAGATGCTCGCGGCCGATACCTCTCGGTCGATCAAGGCGGTCTGCGTCGTGCACAACGAGACGTCGACCGGAGTGACGAGTCGTGTACCGGAGATCAGGCGGGCGATCGACGCGGCGGGGCATCCGGCTCTGCTGCTTGTCGATACGATCTCCTCCTTGGGCTCGATCGACTATCGGCACGACGAGTGGGGCGTCGACGTGACCGTGGCCGGTTCCCAGAAGGGGTTGATGCTCCCGCCCGGCTTGAGTTTCAACGCCGTCAGCGCCAAGGCCCTGGAGGCCTCGCGCGCCGCGACCCTGCCGAAGTCGTTCTGGAACTGGAAGCCGATCATCGAAGCCAACAAGAACGGCTTCTTCCCGTACACCCCGGCCACCAACCTGCTCTACGGCCTTGATGAGGCACTGCGGATGCTCGAGGCCGAAGGGCTGCCGGCGGTCTTCGCCCGCCACGCCCGCCACGCCGAGGCGACCCGGGCCGCGGTCCGCGCCTGGGGCCTGGAGGTGCTGTGCGCGGATGAGCGCGAGTATTCCGGATCACTTACCGCGGTGCTGATGCCAGAGGGGCACGACGCCGACAAGGTGCGCGAAACCATTCTCGAACGGTTTGACATGTCCCTGGGGACGGGCCTCGGCAGGCTGGCCGGCCGGGTCTTCCGGATCGGGCACCTCGGCCATTTCAACGACCTGACTCTCGCAGGCACCCTCGCCGGTGTGCAGATGGGACTCCAACTGGCCGGCACACCCATCGACCCGGTCGGGGTGGACGCCGCCCTAGATGTCCTGCGCCGCGAATAGCGCGTGGCCGGCCCAGCCCTTCCTCACCACGTTAGGAGTATGCGGACGATGACCGCGTTCAGTGTCGACGCCTCCGCCGGCGGGACCCTGCCCACCCATGAACTCGAACTCCGGCTCCGGGGCGATCTCGACGGCGAGGTCAGGTTCGACGACTACACCCGGCATCTGTTCTCCCGGGACGCCAGCATGTACTCGATCATGCCCGTAGGCGTGGTGTTCCCACGCCACGCCGACGACGTGGCGGCCGCGGTGACCGCGGCAGCCGAGCATGGGGTGCCGGTCGTCTCCCGCGGGGCCGGGACCAGCCTCGCGGGCCAGACGGTGGGTCCTGGGTTGGTCCTGGACATGTCCCGGCACATGAATCGGATCATCGAGCTCGATCCGGCGAGCCGTACCGCCCTGGTCGAGGCCGGTGTCGTCCAGGACCAACTGAACCGCGCGGCCGCCCCGCACGGCCTGATGTTCGGCCCGGACACCTCGACCAGCAACCGCGCGACGATCGGCGGCATGATCGGGAACAACTCGGCCGGCAGCGGGTCGATCCGGTACGGCATGACCATCGACCACGTCCGGCAGCTCGACGTGACGCTGGCGGACGGGAGCCGGGCTCACCTGGACTCCACGGACGCGGCCGAGTGGGCGCGCCGGGCCGCGCTGCCCACGTTGGAGGGCTCCATCTACCGGCAGCTGCCCGAGATCCTGCTGGCGAACTCCTCGGCCATCGCCGAGGGCTTCCCGGACTTCTGGCGCCGGGCCTGTGGATATCGCCTGGACCGGCTCGCGAGGGACGAGAGCCGGTATGACCTGGCGAAATTCGTCGTCGGCTCGGAAGGCACCCTCGTGGTCGTCTCCCAGGCCCTGGTGGACCTGGTACCCAAGCCCCGCATGACCATGATCGCCGTCGGACATTTCACATCGACCCCGGACGCCATCGCGGCCACCGAGGACGCGCTGTCGTGCGACCCGGCCGCTGTGGAACTGATGGACCGGACGATCCTGGACCTGTCGCGGAAGAAGCTCGAGTACGCCTCGCTGGGCAACATCCTGGAAGGCGATCCAGAGGCACTGCTCTTCGTGTCCTTCACCGGCGACGACGAGCGGGAACTCCGCAGCCGGTTGGAGCGGCTCACCGCACTATGGAAACGCCACGGACACGGCTACCACACCTTGCAGGCGGTCACTCCCGCCGAGCAGTCATCCCTGCTGAAGGTGCGCAAGTCGAGCCTCGGTCTGCTGATGGCCGCCAGCGAGGGCACCCGCCGTCCACTCGCATTCGTCGAGGACACCGCCGTCGACCCCGTCCACCTCGCCGACTACACGCGGCGCTTCAAGGAGGTGCTGGACCGGCACGGGATGACCGCCGGCTTCTACGGGCACTGCTCGGTCGGCTGCCTGCACATCCGGCCCTTCGTCGACCTCACCGACCCGGACGAGGTGGGCAGGATGCGCGCCGTAGCGGAAGAGATCAAAGACCTCGTCCGCGAGTACGGCGGCGTCAACTCCAGCGAGCACGGCGACGGACTGGCCAGGAGCGAGTTCAACCGGGAGATCTTCGGCGATCGTCTTTACGAGGCGATGCGTCAGGTGAAACGCGTCTTCGACCCCTCCAACCAGCTGAACCCGGGCAAGATCGTGGATGCCCCCTCCATGACCGACAACCTGAGGGACCAGACGCTGCGGCCGGCCGTGCCCCTCAGGACGCGGCTGTCCTTCGAGGTCGTCGGCGGGATGCGCGGCGCGGCGGACCGCTGCATGAACATCGGGCTGTGCCGTAAGAGCGAGTCCGGCGTCATGTGCCCGTCCTACATGGCCACGCGGCAGGAAGAGGACTCCACCCGTGGGCGTGCCAACGCCCTGGTCAAAGCGCTGTCGGAACCGGACCCCCAAAAGGCGCTGGGCGACGAGCGACTGCACGAGGTCTTGGACCTGTGCCTGATGTGCAAGGCGTGCAAGAGCGAGTGCCCCCTCGGGGTGGACATGGCCACGCTCAAAGCCGAGGCTCTCTCCCACCAGCACGACCTGCACGGGGTCCCGCTCCGGTCGCGGGTTTTCGGTGCGATCCGGACGCTGAACCGTTTGGGGTCGGCGACCGCGCCGCTGTCCAACCTGCCAGGACGCAGCCGTCCCCTGCGCCTGCTGATGGACCGGCTGCTGGGCATCACCCCGGCCAGGCCGCTGCCATCCTTCGCCCGGTCCAATCTGGAGCGGTGGTTCCGCCGGCGCGCGTCCGGGGCGCACCCCGTCCCCCAGGGGCAGGTCACCTTCCTCGCCGACTCCTTCACCACGTTCACTGAGCCGGAGATCGGCCAGGCCGCGATCGAGCTGCTGGAGCAGTCCGGCTGGCGGGTCCGGCTGGAGGCGGGCGGCTGCTGCGGACGGTCCAGCCTGTCCAAAGGCCTGCTCGACAAGGCCAAGACCGACGCCCGCAAGCTCGCAGGCTCGCTACACGATTCGACGGAGCCAGGCTCGCCGATCGTTGGCTGTGAGCCCTCGTGCCTGATGACGCTGCGCGACGAACTCCTGGCCATGCTTCCCGGTGATCCGGCGGTCAAGGATGTCTCCGGGCGGGTACGGCAGGTCGAGGAACTGCTCGTCGAGGCGATCGACGAGCGTCGGCTGCGCTTGCGGGATGATTCCTGGCTGGCTGGGCGCAGACTGCTCTACCACGGCCACTGCCACCAAAAGGCGGAGGTGGGGACCGCTGCGACGGTCGCGCTGCTGAGCCGAATCCCGGGAGTCACGGTGGAGGAACTGGACGCGGGATGCTGCGGCATGGCGGGATCCTTCGGTTTCGAGTCCGAGCACTACGACGTGTCCATGAAGGTGGGCGGCGACCGCCTTTTCCCGGCGATCGCCGCAGAACCCGAGAACACCGTCGTCGTGGCCACCGGCGTCTCCTGCCGGCAGCAGATCTTCCACGGCACCGAGCGCGACGCCTGGCACCCCGTCCAACTGGTACGCGAGGCACTGGCACGCTCCTGATGGGAGCGGCGAGTCTTCGCCAGGGGGTCAGTCAAGCAGAGCGAACTCGGGCAGGGCGTCGATGTCGCTGTCGACGAGGTCCTCGAACTCGACGACGCCGTCGATGTCCTGGCCCATGGCGATGTTGGTGATCCGCTCAAGGATGACCTCGACGACGACGGGCACCCGGAATTCGGCCATGAGCTTCTTGGCCTCGTCGAACGCGTCCTGCAGGTCCTCCGGCCGGCGGACCCGGATCGCCTTGCAGCCAAGGCCCTCGGCGACCTTGACATGATCGACCCCGTACTCGCCCAGATCGGGCGAGTTGACGTTCTCGAATGCCAGCTGGACGTTGTAGTCCATATCGAACGCGCGTTGTGCCTGGCGGATGAGGCCTAGATAGGAGTTGTTCACCAGCACCTGGATGAAGGGCAGGTTGAACTGGGCTCCCACCGCCAGCTCTTCGATCATGAACTGGAAGTCGTAGTCGCCCGAGAGCGCGACCACGGTCGCTTCAGGCTGTGCGACGCAGACCCCGAGGGCGGCGGGCACGGTCCAGCCGAGTGGCCCGGCCTGGCCGCAGTTGATCCAGTGTCGCGGGTTGTAGACCCGGAGAAACTGCGCTCCGGCGATCTGCGACAGCCCGATGGTGGACACGTACCGGACGTCTCGCCCGAATGCGGCGTTCATCTCCCGATAGACGCGCTGCGGCTTGATGGGAACGTCGTCGAAGTCACTACGTCGGTGCATCGTGCGCTTGCGTTCCAGGCACGCGTCGACCCAGCTGCTCCAGTCGGGAAGCCGACCGGCGTCCCTGCGCTCGCGCGCCGCCTCGACCAACTGCTCCAACGCCGCACCTGCATCGGAGACGATGCCGTAGTCCGGGGCGAAGACCCGCCCGATCTGGGTGGGCTCGATGTCGACGTGGACAAAGGTTCGTCCCCGGGTATAGGTGTCCAGTCCGCCGGTGTGCCGGTTCGCCCACCGGTTTCCGACACCCAGCACGAAGTCCGACGCGAGCATCGTCGCGTTCCCGTAACGATGCGCCGTCTGTATCCCGGCCATGCCCGCCATCAGCCGATGATCGTCGGGGATGGTCCCCCAGCCCATCAACGTCGGGATCACCGGAACGTTCAGCACCTCTGCCAGCTCGACCAGCAGGTCCGAGGCATCGGCGTTGATGATCCCGCCGCCCGCCACGATCAGCGGACGCTCCGCGGCGACCAGCATGTCGAGAGCCTTCTCCGCCTGCGCCCTGGTCGCCCGCGGCTTGTAGACGGGCAGCGGCTCGTAGGTGTCGATGTCGAACTCGATCTCGGCGAGCTGCACGTCCAACGGCAGGTCGATGAGCACCGGACCGGGACGCCCTGATCGCATCAGATGGAACGCCTGCTGGAACGCGCCTGGAACCTGCGCCGCCTCGTACACGGTGGCGGCGGTCTTGGTGACCGGCCGGGCGATCGAGGCGATGTCGACGGCCTGGAAGTCCTCCTTCTGCAGCTTCGCGACCGGCGCCTGCCCGGTGATGCACAGGATCGGGATCGAGTCCGCCCATGCCGAGTACAGTCCCGTGATCATGTCGGTACCGGCGGGACCGGACGTGCCGATGCACACACCGATGTTGCCGGGTTTGGCGCGGGTGTAGCCCTCCGCCATGTGGGAGGCGCCCTCCACGTGGCGTGCCAGGATGTGCTTGATGCCACCATGTGCGCGCATGGCGGAGTAGAACGGGTTGATGGCGGCTCCGGGCAGGCCGAAGGTCTGGGTCGCGCCCTCGCGCTCCAGGATCAGTACGGCGGCATCAACGGCTCGCATACGCGGCATGGCGTCTCCGGTCTTGTCGATGTTCGGGTGATGTTTCCCGTTCACGCTCCTGCACGGCCGGACAGCTCATCGACGAGCAACAGCAGTGCGGAGTGGTCCAGCGCACCATGCCCACGCGCGCGTAGCGCGCCCATCAACTGGGCCACGGCGGCGCCGAGCGGTATCGCGACGCCGACCTCGCGGGCAGCCGACGTGACGATCCCCATGTCCTTGTGGTGCAGGTCGACCCGGAACCCCGGGGTGAACTCCCGCGCGATCATGCTTCCGGCCTTACGGTCGAGGATCCGGTTCCCGGCCAGGCCACCGGCGAGGACCTTGACAGCGGCCTCGGTTTCCACGCCGTACGCTTCGAGGAACACCAGTGCCTCGGCGACCAGTTCGATGGTGCCGGCGACGATCAGCTGGTTGGCCGCCTTCACGGTCTGCCCGGAGCCGGACGGCCCCACGTGCACGACCGTCGAGCCGACGGCCTCCAGCACCGGCCGGGCGTCCATCACGTCCTTGGCGTCACCGCCGACCATGATCGACAGACTGCCCTCGCGGGCGCCGGCCTCCCCGCCGGACACCGGCGCGTCGACAGCACGTATCCCACGCTCCGCCGCCGCCTGCGCCAGGCGGACGGCCACCTTGGGCTCGATGGTGCTGGAGTCGATCCACAGAGTGCCGGGAGCCGCGTGCGCGAACACCCCCTCCTCCCCCGCGACCACTTCCTCGACATCCGGCGAGTCGGGCAGCATGGTCAGCACGACCTGCGCGTCCTTGACCGCGGTGGCGACACTCGCCGCCCCGCGACCCCCCTGGCTGACGAGGGCGTCGACCTTCTCTGGGCTACGGTTGTAGCCGACGACGTCATAGCCCGCCTCGATGAGGTTGGCTGCCATCGGCCCGCCCATGACACCAAGCCCGATGACGGCGATCGTGGTCATCTCAATGTGCTCTTCCTGTTGGTTTCGTAGCATCTTCACGGCGTCATGCGGTGCGCGCTGCGGAGCCACGACGCTCGCGCGGCAGCCAGGCGAACGGATCTGCGGCCTCGGACTTGTACTCCAGGCCCACCCATCCCGAATAGCCGGCCCGCTGCAGGGCGGACATCCAGCCATCGAGCGGCAACTTGCCGGTCCCCGGCTCGCCCCGGCCTGGAGCGTCGGCTATCTGCACGTGTCCGATCAGTGCGGCGTCGCCTGCGATCATCGCGGCAACATCATCACCATTGACCGCCAAGTGGTAGAGATCCGCCAGCATCCGGACGTTGGTCGCATTCGTCTCCCGCGCCACCCGGTCGATGATCGCGGTGGCCTGGGCCGCTGTGCGGATCGGGTACCGATCCGCCTCGCTGACGGGCTCGATCAGCACCGTGCCACCGATCCGGCCGACCGCCGCGGCGGCCAGGGCCAGGTTCTCGACCGCGAGATCGTCCTGTTCCTGTTCCGACACCCCGTCCACTCGATTGCCGTAGAGCGCGTTGAACGCCCGGCAACCCAGCCGCTGGCCGATATCGGCGACAACGTCGAGGTTGTCGCGCAACTCTGTCGAACGAGCAGGCCAGGACACCAGCCCACGGTCGCCACCCGCCATGTCACCCGCCGCGAAGTTGAGCCCGACCAACCGCACTCCGGCCTCTTCGATCGAGCGCACGAAGCCGTCCACCTCCGCGTCGGCGGGAACCGCCGAGTCGAACGGCCACCAGAACTCGACGCCGTCGAACCCGCTCGCACGCGCCGCCGCCGGGCGCTCGAGCAGGGGCAGCCCCGTGAGCAAGATCGAACAGTTCACCGCGTATGGGAGCATATGAACACCAGTCTTTCCGCAATGCGGAAAAAAGTTTCCGCTATCTGTTGCTAGAGTATTAGCCGCCCTCAACCTGCCTGTCAATCGAGCGGTGCCTGGATGTACGTCCGCGGGACCCGCCGTAAGCTTCTGGCGCCGCACGGACGGCCGGAGGTCGTGTACCAGCACGGCAGGCCAGAAAGCGTCGCGTACCGAGAGGTTTCAACCCTTGTAGGCTTTCCGCATCACCAGAAGGCGCCACATCGCGTCTTCGCCAACTCACGGAGGACGCAGGTGACTGCACGTATGGAGGAGGGCGCTCCGGGCGGCGTTCAGTCCATCGCCCGCGCCTTCTATCTGCTTGAATTGATCAACGCGGCCGGGGGTGAGCTGGCGATCAGCGAGCTCGCGGACCGGTCCGGGCTTCCGCTTCCGACGATCCACCGCATCATCCGCACCCTGATCACCTCGGGTTACGTCATCCAGCAATCGTCTCGCCGGTACGCCCTGGGTCCCCGCCTGATAGGTCTCGGCGAGACCGCCTCACGCGCGCTCGGAGCATGGGCCCGCCCGCGGCTGACCGAGCTCGTGGAGGCCGTGGGCGAGACGGCCAACATGGCGATTCTCGACGGAGACAAGGCCGTCTACGTCGCTCAGGTTCCGTCCAAGTACTCGATGCGAATGTTCACCGAGGTGGGACGCCGCGTCGACCTGCACTGCACCGGCGTGGGCAAGGCCCTGCTGGCGCAGCTTCCACCGGCGAACGTCCTGGAGATCGTCCGGCAGACCGGGATGCCCGCCTCCACAGAGCGCTCCATCACCGACCCTGACGAACTCATGAAGGTGCTGTCCCGAGTGCGCGAGCTCGGCTATGCCATTGACGACGGTGAGCAGGAAATCGGCGTGCGATGCGTCGCTGTGCCGGTGACCGGCGCTCCTGCTCCCACCACGATCTCCGTCTCGGGGCCTGAGACTCGTCTCACCCCGGAAGTCGTCGAACGCGTGGTGCCTCACCTGCTCGACGCGGCAGCCGGGCTCGATCGTCAGTTCCGGCAGCCGGGTACGCGATAGTCCGCACCTGCGCGACCCGTCAACTGAACCGTACGGCGACCTCACCGATGCCCGAGAAGACGGCCCGCCAGCTGCCCGGACCTTGCACCGTCTCGTTGCAGAACGAGCCGGTGATCACTCGTTGACCCGGCTCCAGCCCGCGACCGTAACGGTGCAGCAGGGCGCACAGGCGTGACAGCGAGAGAAATGGATCGTCCATGGAATCCCCGGGCGTCCTCGTTGAGACCAGTTCCCCGTCGCGCCACAACTCGACCGTGATATCGGTCAGGTTCGACCGTACGGGTGCCTCCGTTCCTACCACGATGCCCCAGTTGCTCAGGCCGTCGGCCAGGATTGCCGGATGCCCGGCTCCCGGCGGCAGCCGAGCCTCGTTCAGTTCGAACGCGGGAACCACCGCGCGAACCGCGCCTCGCGCCGCCACTGGATCGACATCCTCGCCCCACAGGGGCGCGCCGAGGACCAGACACAGTTCTGGTTCGATGAAACACGAGGCGATCCGGTCGTGCGGGAGGGCGTCTCCTGATCGCATGATCCGGCCGTCGAGGATGTATCCGAACGGCCGGAAGTCCGAACCCATCATGCCTCGGCGACTGCCTGAGGTGTGTCCGACCTTCCAGCCGCCCAGTCGCTCACCCGACGCAAGGAACCGATCAAGGACGGCCAACTGCAGGTCCAACCCCTTCCGCAGGCCATGCTCTGCCGCGATCAGCTCAGGATCGGCCAAGTCACGACCCGCGACGCCCTTCCGCCGCGCCTGAAAGAAAGCCTCTACCAGGGCCTCATCGGACATACCACGATCTCCTCACGGGGCTCGTCGGCTCGACATCAGCACGCATGACGTTGAGTGCTCATGGCCTGAAGAAAGCGGCTAGGTAGTCGCCTCTCGTCATCGGTTGCTGCTGATTGTCCGCAATGCGGAAATTTTCTATCGCATGGCGGATGTGGGGTCAACCGCCAGCGGCGCCGACCGCTCGGCGATGTCGGCCGTCATCCGCGGGCCAACCCGGAGATCGAGACGGCGAGACAGCCTGGGGGACCAAGCACCGACACGGCGGCACAGGACACTCGGATCCCCCATTCGCCGTAGTCGTCGCGCACCCCTGGACCCGCACCTGTTGCATGGAGGACCGAACGGCGGGAGCGAAGCGCGACGGGTCTTGACCTGTGCCTGTGACCTAGCTAATACTCAGCGGCTAAACCGGCACATAAATGGAACGAAGATTTCACATCGTGGAAAAGATTCTCTGATTTAAGCAGCGCGAGGCGGGGGCCAACCTGGCGCAGACCATCCCTAGACCCACACCGCTAACGCGGGAGGCTTCCTTGTCCGTCGAAGTCATCTCAATCGTCGTCCTCGCCGCCATGTTCCTCATAGCCACCGTGCGACCGGTGAACCTTGGCGCGCTCGCCATCGTCGCCGCGTTCGTCCTGGGTATCTCAGTGCTGGACGGGGCAGATGTCGGAGAGAAGACCGACACAATCTTCGCGGGTTTCCCCGGCGACCTGTTCGTCGTCCTCGCCGGTGTCACCTATCTGTTCGCCATCGCCAAGAACAACGGAACCGTCGACTGGCTCGTCCATGCTGCCATCAGAGCGGTGGGCGGGCGGGTCGGCCTGATCCCGTGGGTCATGTTCCTGGTCACGACCTGTCTCACGGCAATTGGCGCCGTGGTACCGGCGTCAGTGGCGATCATCTCTCCGATAGGGATGGGCTTCGCCGCCCGCTACAAGATCAACCCGCTCTTGATGGGCCTGATGATCATCAATGGTGCCAGCGCGGGCGGGTTCTCGCCGATGAGCATCTTCGGCGGCATCACCAACGGCGTGGTCGCGAAGGCAGGCCTGCCTGGCAACCCGACGCTGCTGTTCCTGGTCTCGTTCCTGTTCAACCTCGCCATCAGCCTGGTGGTGTTCTTCCTCTGGGGCGGCCGCGATCTGCTTGGCCGCCGTGCCGATGACACCGGAGAGGAACCCACTGAGACCGATCCCGGTTCCGGTTCCGCCAACAGCCGTGCCCCCGCCCCCGCGCCGGCTTCCGGATCATCGGGCGGAGACGTCGCGACCACGACGATCGCACCAAGCAGCGTGGACGAGGCAGCCACCACCTTGGACCGTGACCGGATCCTGACCCTGATCGGCCTGGCCATCCTGGCCGTCGGCGCACTCTTCTTCGACCTCAACGTCGGCCTCGTCGCCATCACCGTGGCAGCGATCCTGACGCTCATCTCACCGGCGTCCGCCAAGGGCAGCATCAACCAGATCGCCTGGCCCACGGTGCTGCTGGTGTGCGGCATCGTCATGTACGTCAGCCTCATGGAGAACATCGGCACCATCAAGTGGCTGGGCAGCGAGGTCGCCACCATCGGCGCTCCGTTGCTGGCCGCGCTCATCATCTGCTTCATCGGAGGCGCGGTGTCCGCCTTCGCCTCCACCACCGGCATCCTCGGCGCGCTCATCCCACTCGCCGTACCGTTCCTCACCGGCGGCAACGCCGTCGGCGCGGTCGGGCTCATCACCGCGCTGGCCATCTCCTCCTCTGTCGTCGACTCCAGCCCGTTCTCGACCAGCGGCGCGCTCGTCGTCGCGAACGCGCCGGAAGACAGACGCGACACCGTCTACAAGGGCCTCATGCGGTGGGGCTTCAGCATGGTGCTGGTCGCGCCGCTCGCCACCTGGCTCATCTTGGTGGTGCCTGGGTGGCTGTGATCACGATGTGCGACGATGGCACCGGCGGTCAGCGGTCCAGTCCCAGCCCCTGCCCGACACGGAACCCGGAGACCGCGGCCACGGCCGGCACACGCACACTCGCCAGGCGGCTCACCACCCGGTTGGTCTTCTCCTCATAAGCCGGTACGGAACCCGGCAAAACTCTGGACGCGGTGCCGGCGACGCTGCTTTCGTCGCCGGCACCGACATCGGCCACGTCATCAGACCGCAACCACCTGCACGGTTTTCCCGCAAAGGACACCGATACACCACTGCAAGGGTTTTCCAGTGGTTACGCACGGTACGGAACCACTGGAGTGCCATCCCCAAGAGCACGATGCTCACCCGCGGCCGAACGCCTGCTCGCCCAAGGCTGCCTTTTGCCGTCTGCAAGAGGAAACGGCGGGATTTCCTGCCGGAGACTGGTGCCGACAGGTCACTGACCGGCAGGCGCGATGCCTACCGGGCAGGAGACGCCAGTGCCCCCGATACCGCAATATCCGTTCGGAACTTTAAAAAGATACTGCTGGTGGTAGAACTTAACTCTCCGCAACAATTCATGCGAGGAGGGTTACATGACCAATGTCCCAGTCGTCTCTTACGCTCGCATTTCCGCTGACATCAGGCGGGATGAGCACGGGGTGCAGGACCAGCACCGCCTCAACCGGGAGACGGCGGAACGGCACGGGTGGACTGTCGTCCACGAGTACACGGACAACGACAAGTCAGCCGCCAAGGCCGACGTCGTACGCGACGACTTCGAGGCCATGCTACGGGCCCTGCGGGCCGGCGAACTCCCCAACGGCACCGCGGTGCAGGGCGTCGTGATCGTCGCTGAGGACCGTCTCGCGCGACGTCCTGGTGACTATGAACGCTTCGTCGAAGCGATCACGTACCAGGACGGCCGCGTGTTCGCCGACGCTCGCGGCCCGAAGGACCTCTACAGCGAAGACACCGAAAGCATGGGGCTCTTCGGTGCGGTGATCTCCAAGATGGAGGTCCGCAAGATGCAGCGCCGCATGCGCCGCTCGCACCGCATGCGCGCCGAGCAAGGTCTTCCAGTTGGTGGTACGCGCCCCTTCGGCTGGAAGCCTGACCGTCTCACCCTCGACCCCAAGGAGGCACCTCTCGTACGGCAGGCGGTGCTGGACCTCATCGCAGGCCGCTCGCTCCACTCCATTACGAACCAGTGGCGTCGGGAGGGCGTGAAGACCTCGCTGGGCAACGAGTGGACGCCCCCATCGCTCAAAATCAATGTGCAGAACCCCCGCATCTGCGGCTGGCGGGAGATCAACGGCGAACTCGTCCGAGACTCTGCTGGCAACCCCGTGGTCGGCCAATGGGAGCCGATCGTGACGCCCGAACAGTGGATGGCGGTCAAGAACATCTTCGACGCCCGCAGGGGCCACTTCGTCTACAGGGACGGACGCGTCGGCCATATCCTCGCACCGGACTTCCGCGAGTCGAACTACCTGCTTACCGGCTTCCTCCGCTGCGGTCGCGCCAAGCCGGACGGTTCCCTCTGCAACGCCTCACTGCGCGTCACCCACAGCAAGGACTGTGTCCAGCACATCTACATCTGCCCCGGCAAGACCGTCGGCGGCTGCGGCGGACTTGGACGGCGCGGCGACATGGTCGATCTCTTCATCTCCGAAGCAGTACTCGCCAAGCTGGAACAGGTCCAACTCGCCGCGTCCGCCGCTCCAGCCGAGTGGCCGGGCCAGGCAGAGTACGAGGGCGCAAAGACCCGTCTGGAGGAACTGCGTGTGCAGTGGACAGCCGGCAACATCACGAACGAGCTGTTCTTCTCAACAGCACCGGAGCTTGAGAAGCGCATCGCCCGCCTCCGCACCGAGGCTCAAGGCTTCACCGCCGCCGCTCAGCGCCGCCAGGCCCGCTCCGACACCGACATCAGCGACATCCGACGGCGCTGGTACCTGCCAGAGGAGGAAGACGGACTCCCCCTCACGATCAAGCGGTCCTACATCCGCGAAGCTCTCCTAGCCGTGATCATCTATCCCTCCGGCAAGGGACGCAGGAAGTTCAACCCCGACCTGCTTGAGCCGATCTGGCGAGAAGGCTGAGCCCAAGACGTCCAGGACGTCTGAGAAGGCTGTCTCCCTTACCCATGGGCGACAGCCTTCTTACTTTGCCCTCGGAACCACCGGCGACAACCGGACTTCTACGGACGCAGCCGGACGTCCACGGTACGTACCGGACGTCTGCGCTCGCGTCGCCGCCGGAACTCCGACCTGCGTAAACACGTTCTCCCAGTGGTACAACGTACTCACACCAAGAGCCACCGTCCCTCTACAGCACGACCGCAGCGAACATCTCGGCGAATCACCTCAAGGCGCATAGACGATTCCGGGCAAGCACATCCACGACCACTGATGACCCGTCGGATTTCCCGGCCCGACGGCAGGTGTCCACGCAGAGCGCGCCATCCACCTTCTCGCCGCACTCCATTCCTGTTCTCTCGCTGCTGGTACCACCGCCAACGGCTGTCTTCAGGCTGCCTTGGCGCTGGCGTCTGGTCGTGCTCATCAGGTACGGCGGTGGCTCCCGCCCACGAACCGAGGAGGCCACCTGAACCAACCGAACGAGCTTTCCGCCCAGGAGTGGGGCAAGCAGCAAGCCGCACGATCCCCTCGCTGGTCAGAAGAGAAGTGGCAGCGCATCGCCACCGTGCTCGGCGTATGCGTCGCCCGCCAAAGACCGCCCGACGGCTCCTCCGGGAAGGACGCCGCATGAGCGAGGTCCCTCGCCTGTCACCCGAGATGCTGGCCGTCATGCAGCGTGCGGCCATGCCCGACTTCGCCCGCTGGCAGCAAATGGTCCACGCCACGGGCGGATGCGCCCAACCGATCCGGCTACAAGGCGAGAGGTACACGCTGGACAGCCGGACGGGCGAAGTCCTCGACGTGTATCGAACCGCCGACGAGCCGACCGGTTTCCTGCTCACAGCCTGCGGCAACCGGCGCGCGTCCAGATGCCCGGCCTGCTCGGCGGTCTACAAGGACGACACGTACCACTTAATCATCACTGGCCTACGCGGCGGCAAGGGCGTTCCGGAGGAGGTCAGCCAGCATCCCCGCGCGTTCGTCACCTTTACCGCCCCATCCTTCGGTGCCGTCCACGCCCACCGCGGGCAGTCCGGCCGGACGCTCCCATGCCGTCCCCGCCGGGACCGTCCCGTCTGTGCGCATGGCCGGCCGAAGGGCTGCGGTTCGCGTCACGAGCGCGATGACGTCCAGGTCGGGCAGCCCTTGTGCGTGGACTGCTACGACTACATCGGGGCCGTCCTGTGGAACGCCCACGCAGGCATGCTCTGGCGGGAGTTCACCAAGACGATGCCGAGCGTCCTGGCCCGCCTGCTCGGCATCACCCGACTGGAGCTACGCCGGACGGTCCGCCTCTCGTACGCCAAGGTCGCCGAGTACCAAGCTCGCGGCTTGGTCCACTTCCATGCCGTCGTCAGACTCGACGGACCGGGCGGACCCGCCGACCGCCCTCCGGACCACATCACGATCGACCTGCTCGACCGGGCCATACGCCGGACCGCCAGTCAGGTCACGGTCCGAGTAGAGGACGGACCGCCCTCGCCTGTCCGGTGGGGCGATCAGCTCGACGTACGACCGGTCTACGTCTCAGCCGAACTGGGCGGACTGAGCGATCAGCGAGTCGCCGCGTACGTGGCCAAGTACGCGACCAAGGGAGCCGAGTCCGCAGGCACCGTAGACCGTCCGATTCGGCATGCCGGACAGATCGCCGGTCTGAAGGTCACCGAGCACGCCCGCCGCATGATCTACACCTGTTTCAGCCTCGCCGAGCTCCAGCCCTACCGCGCCCTGCTCCTACGACAGTGGGCGCACATGCTGGGCTACCGGGGACACTTCTCCACCAAGTCCCGCCGCTACTCGATCAGACTCGGGGACATTCGACAGGCCCGCGCCAACTTCCGCGCCGAGCAAGGCCAGCTGATCACGGGCGCTCCGCCTCCCGACCCGGAGAAGACCGTGACGGTGAGCGAATGGCACTATGCCGGACGCGGACACCGCCACGGAGAGGCTTTCTGGGCCGAGGTAGCACGCCAAAGGATCGCCACCGCTCGCAAGATCGCACGACAGCAAGCGAGCGAGAGCCGATAGAACCCTGTGCCTCTAGACCTAGAGAGATCACCTCTAGGTCTAGAGGCTCATCAGCCGCCTGACCAGGCACCTAGCGTCTAGAGGCTCCTAATCTCGCCGGGCTCCAGCGGGCCAGATCACCCGTACGGGCACCTCCCGTCGCCGCGCCTCGGCCACCACGTCAGCAGTGCCGCCATAGCCTCGGGCCGGCTGCCCATCCCAGACGGCGAACAACACCTCGGCGTCGTCCAGCATCCGCGCGCTGGCAGTCATGTGCGACTCCGCGGTGGACTCCACAAAGTCCAGCCTGTGAGTTTGGACCGCCCGGCTCAGCAACTCGTCGTACACAGCCTGGCACTCGCCCGGCAGCCCGTCCCGATACTCCTTGGCCGGGATCACGGCTTCCAGCACACCACCGAGATCGAGTACCGCACGAGCGAAGATCTGATCAGCCCCGTCCGCCAGGCAGGACAATCCGGCGACTTCAGGACCGTACTCCGCGAGCGCCTGGCGTACCGCCCCGTCGATCAGTATGGCGGTCTCCTCCGGCAAGCCCCGATGGCCGGACACAGCGATGCGAACCATGATCCCCCTAGATCAGAGTGGCGTGAAGACGTTCGTCGAACGAGTGCAAAGCACCGGACGACGGCCCGGCATACGAGCGGCGGAAGTTCTTGACCCGGTGTAGGACACGCTCAGAGCCATACGTCGTCGCCACAGTGAGCGCATTGGACGCCAGATACAGCGCCTCCTCGTAGCGCCCCGACATGGCCTCAGCTGCCGCCACCTCCGTCATGAGCACACCCCGCTGCTTCGCACCGGGCTGGGCCGACGAAAGCGACTCGTTGAACGCGGCAACGGCTTCAACCGGCCGCTTGAGCCGCACCATCACCAGGGCCCGATACCCCGCCAGCTTCGCATGATCGAATGGGAACACCCACGGCCAGGGCGGTGCGGCGGCCCGCTCACCAGCCCGTACCGCCGCCTCAGCCGCGCCCAACGCCTGAAGCGCTGCCGCCTCGTCTCGCGCGGTCGCATGACCGAGCGCTTCGAGGCTCGACAGCCAAGCGCGAGCGATTGCCGGTGGCCGCTCACCGATCTCCCGCCGCGCCCGCGCCAGGAGATTCAGTCCGATCAGCGGATCGTCGGCGTCGATCTCGAACGCGGCCAGACTGCCGATCATGTACGCCGCCAGCAGCGCATGGTTGGCCTGTCGTGCACTGTCGACGGCGCGACGGTAGTAGAGCCGCGCCGAACCGGTGTCCTGCATATCGGCATGCACCCAGGCCGCGAAGCCTGCCGCCTCGCTCAGACCGGCCCGGATCTCGTCAGCATGCGGAGACCGCGACGCGCGGCCGAGAACCCGGCTCGCGAGATCGACCTGCGCCACAGCCGGCTTGGCAAGTTCGCGCGCAGGCGTGACGGCCTCCAACCTACGCTGGGCTCCGGTGATGCTGGTCAGCGTGGCGGCCGTCGTCTCGTCCACATCGGCGCGCTTGGGCAGGGCCACGCCCGCCAGCGCGGTCAACGCCACCGCCTTGCCGAAATCTCTGCGCTTCGTCGGATCGTCATCCCCTCGGGCTCCGAATCGGAGCAAGTGAAGCGGCACCCCGATCTGGATGGATATCTCCCGAACCTGGTCCACAGTGAGCGGCTGACGACCACGCAACACCTTGGACACCCAACTCTGGGAGTAGCCGACCGCCTCAGCAAGCTGACCCTGCGTCCAACCGTGCGCCCGCCGCACCTCTTCGAGGATGGTTGGTAGATCGCACTCGGCGAGAGCGGCGGCCACAACTGGCCCGGACCAGAACTGCGGCGGTATCTGGGTCACAACGCTAGGTTAAGCCGCCGACCTCGGCCGTACCGATATTCGTGACGGGAATACCCGTACCACCAGCAGCACTAGGCCGTTCACCTGCGGTTTCATGACAGCAACGCTCAGTACATGAACGAACTACCGCCTCACGCCTTGGCCGCCGCACAACAACTGGCCGCCGCCCTTTCGGAAGAGGGAATCACTGCCGACGTCCATCACGACTACGGCACACCAATGGTGTCGGTCTGGGTCGGTCTGATCGTTTGGTGCGCGGACGGCACGTACTGGTGGCGCACCGGTTGGAACCCACGCAGACACCGACCGATCTATGCAGGACACCCCTTCACCCAGCCGGCCCGCGCCGCCCACCGAGTCGCCCTCCGCTACACGCAACTGCGCATGTCGCATCCACTCTCGTCACTGATCGCCGGAGCACAGCCGTGCCCCTGACCGTGCAGCAAGTGCTCAACAGATTCCCGGGCTGGCAGGTCACCGACATGTCCGGAGGCTGGGTCGCCATGCGAATCAACTTCATGCCCAAGAACAGCGGCCTCTCCAACGTCCGTTGCGGAGAAACGTTGGAGGAACTGGCTGGCAATCTACACGCCGAGATCAGGCTCCAGAAGTCACGGGCATCGGTTGCAGGTAGGTAACCCGATGGCAAGCTGATCAGGAGCGTGGATCTCCATGTCCGGCGGTGGATACGTTCCGGCAGCCCGAGCTTCCGCCTTTCAGGCGGACCGATCACCCTGCTCGGCTGGTCGAGGCCGTGCTCAGGAACGTGTACATGGTGGCCGCAGTAAGCCCGTGTGCGGGGACGTTGCTGTCAGCACTGCTGTCACCAGCTAATCGGGACTTCCAAGATCGTGCAGTTTGGCGAGACCATGTCCTCATGTCAGTGACTGAGTTCGTCGGCGTGACCAAGGACAAGGATCGTGGCGTCACCTCCAACGGAGGACTGTATGAGTTCCGGACCGAGGACTCCGCCCACGTCTACCTGCACGACACCGACTTCAGACACCTGACCTACCAGCCCGGCAGGCCACCAGTGCTGGAGCTGGAGTTTGTCTACGATCCGCAGTGGACTCCACTCGAGCTGTCGAAGACGCCCGTTGTGGTCTTCCGGTTCGAGGATGTCCGCCTCGTCGAGTGGCGCGAGGACCAGGAGGGCCATGACTGTGTGACCGCTCACCCCGATGCTCCATCTGGGCAGGTCGAACTCTTTGACTGGGACGGCGCCGACCTGTTCACCCTGCACACCTTCACGCTGTACCTGGCCTTCCACGCACTACGAGCAGAAGTGACCGTACGCGCGGAGTAGAGCAGAGAACCCACCACGGGCTACCTGTACAAACTCCAGCCCCCTCCACCTTCAAAGGGCAACCGTGATGATGATCATTCCAGACTGAACCGGTCGTACATCGCCTCAAGTTGAGCTTGACGTTGCGAGTCGCCAAGCGTGATCCGGATTTGCACAAGGTGTCCATCGGCGTCGTGGTCGGCAGAGACGGGAAAGACCCCATCCCCCCAACTGGTCATGAAGCACATCGTCCGAGTGCCACCAACCTCGATCGTTCCGGCCTCGTGCTTCGTAGCTCTGATCTGGGCCATGATCTGCCAGTGGTGGGAATGCGGTCGGAAATCAACCGCGATCATCCGTTCGGCAACAGCTTGTTTCCACTCCTGCAAAGCGATGGCACGGTCGGCTGCCTCGCTGACAGGCAGGTCCGCCCATCCATACACTCCGTCCTCCCCGGGATGCGTTAGGAGTGAGGTGTCAACGGCCATGAGGATCCCCAGGTAGGTGGACTTGGGTTCTCTCAGCTGGCGGCCATCAGAAATCCATACTGATGGCCGGGGTGGTCCTGATGGGTGGTCAGGTCAACGGGGTGACGCCCTTGCCCGCCAGAGCCTCGGCGAGCCG